>DAIAZB010000091.1 GCA_027443745.1 Thiomonas sp.
ACACCGATTTCGCCGGCCGCGACGGCCTGCCCGCCAGCGGCAACCTGGTCGCCGCCAACCACAAACTGATGCAGGCGATGATCCGGACCATCGGCCCGGAGCTGCCGCCGGAACTGCTGCGCGCCTGAGTCGCCGCGCCGCCTCAGTCCGCCGAGGCCACCGCCGCAGGCATATCACTCGTCACGACCCGCACCCGCAGCACCAGCAGCGCGGCGATCAGCAGCAGGACGCCTGCGAGGCGGATCACGTTGTCCGGGTTGCCTGCGAGAGCGCGGTCATAGAGCGCTGGCAGCGTGAAGATCTGCACCATCATCGGAATCACGATGAAGGCGTTGAAAATCCCCATGTAGACGCCGACGCGTTGTGGCGGAATGCTGCTGGCCAGCATCGCATAGGGGTTGCCCATCATGCTTGCCCAGGCCAGCCCGACGCCGACCATGGGCAGGAACAGCAGTGCGTAGCTGTGGATCAGCGGCAACGCCAGCAAACCGGCGCTGGCTGCCAGCAGGCAGACGGCGTGAACCACTCGGGAGCCGATTCGCCGCGCCAGCGGTACCAGCGCGAACGCCGAGGCGAAGGCGACGAAGTTGTAGAAGCCTCCGATCTGGCCGTTGATCAGCACCGCCTTGCCGAACCCGGGTGCAGCCGGGTCGGTGGTGCCGAACAGGGTATGCGAGAGCGCCAGGGGGATGTACTGCCAGTAGCAGAACATCGCGTACCACTGGAACAGCATCATCAGACCCAGCTGGCGCATCGTCGGCGGCATCTCACGAATGGCCGCGGCGATCTCTTTCAGTGTGGCCGAAAACGAGCGCGGCGCAGCTCGCATGCGCTGCAGCTCGGCAGGCTCCAGCGGCAATTCGGGGGTGCTCAGCGCGGACCACAGGATCGTCCCGATCGAGACTGCCGCACCGATCAGAAACGCCAACACAGTGACGTCGGGGATACCATGCGCATTGGACGCCATGGCATTCATCCCGAACAGGACCAGCAGCGATGGCGTCAGATAGGCGAGAGTCTGCGACAGACCGGTGAACGCGCTCTGGGTGAGAAATCCGAGTGACTGCTGGGCAGCATCGAGGCGATCGCTGACGAAGGCCCGGTACGGTTCCATGGTGACGTTGTTGGCGGCGTCCAGCAGCCATAACAACGCCGCCGCGACCCAAAGTGCGGGGCTGTAGGGCATGGCGAACAGGCATATGCTGCAGATCACCGCACCGACCAGGAAGTAAGGTCGCCGCCGGCCCCAGCGCGAGATCGTGCGATCGCTGAAGGCGCCCACCAGCGGCTGAACGAAGAGCCCGGTGATCGGACCCGCCAGCCACAGATACGGCAGGTTGGCATCGCTGGCGCCAAGGTATTTGTAAATCGGGCTCATGTTGCTTTGCTGCAGGCCGAAACTGAACTGGATTCCGAAAAATCCGACGTTCATGGCCAGAATCTGCAGGAACGACAGGTGCGGCTTGCGCGAATTCATGCGTCTCTCCGACGGAGCGTTACGGAGCACTCGTGCGCCAGGTTGGCAGCTGCACGACGGAGTCGTACTTTCACGGGCGTGTCGCTCCGACCGGCTTGTCGCCGGCATCGACATGGAGTCCCCAGAGCCTGCGCCAGAAACGATAGAAATCTGCATGGCCGGGCAGTGCGCCGCGAATGCCGCAGATTGCCGTGGCAAAGGCTGTGCCGCGTTGCAGATTGTCGTCGTCGCGCAGGCCCAGGATCAGCCCCGCCAGCAACGATGCCGCGAGCGCGTCACCGGCGCCGACCGTATCCACCACCACGCCTGCCCGGCCAGGCGCGCGCACGCGCAGCTTCCCTTCGCGGTCCCACCACGAGGCGCCGGCACTGCCCTGCGACACCACCAGCTCTTCGACGTGCATGCGCTCCAGCAATGAGGCGACCGGCTGGCAGAACGTCTCGTGCCGAATTGTTTGCGACGGGACTGGCGGCAGGCGATGCCAGTGCAGGAGCAACCGCAGTTCGTCCTCGTTGAGCTTGAGGATCGCAAGATCATGCAGCAGTGGAAGTATCTCGTGCGGCTGTACCTGACCCTCGCGCCAGTTGATGTCGACGAAGGCACGGTGCGGGCCGGTCGCGCGCAGTTGTCGCAGTGTCCGGCGCATGCCTCCGGAGCGCAGCGCCAGCGTGCCGAAGTACAGCCATGGTGACCGCTCGCCGCATGCGCCGGGCCATGCCCGCCGCGCAACTTCGCCATCGATATGGTCCCAGGCCTGATCGGCTCGGATTGCGAAGTGATGGCCGTTCGCATCCTCTCTGACCAGCACGATGCCGGTCGGATGTGCCGCATCGCGCTGCACGGTGCCGAGATCGAGACCAAAGCGCGCGGCCTGCGACTCGAGGACCGCCGCATCGTGATCGCTTCCCCAGCGCGATATCAGCCGTGGCGATAGCCCCAGCGCGGCCAGATGACAGGCGACGTTGAATGGCGCACCGCCCGGCACGCGCGCGTCGCCGAACACGTCCAGCAGTGCTTCGCCGAAGATCAGTGCGGGCGCGTGATCCGGTGCGGTTGGCGCAATGGACGGGCTGGACATGGCAGGGTCCCGAGTCAGTGATCTCGTGTCAGCCAGCACATGCCCCAGGGCCCGAGCGCCACGCCTTCAGCGTGGAGAATGGCATCCGCCGGGTTTGAGGGTGGTGGCTCGGGCAGCGCATGGCGCCAGTGCGCGGCGTGATCCCCGGGCTCGAGCAGTTCGTCCCAGCGCAGCAGCGCCTGCTGGCCGGCGAAGTTCAGCACGGCCATGAATCGCCGGCCGCGGCGCAGGGCCAGCACCTCCCGCTGTCGCAGCGGCAGTATCCGCAGCGGCAGTCGCGCATCGAGATCCGGTAGCCGCTTGCGGCAGGCGGCAAGCTGCTGCAGTGTGCGCAACGACTGTCCCGCGAGTGACGTCGGTTCGGCCGCCAACGCCAGCAGGGTGTCGTCGAAACGCGGCCTCTGCAGCCAACGGCCGTCCGCGGCGCGACGCGCGGCGTCTTCGGGGGCTTCATTGTTGCCCAGCGCCAGTTCGTCGCCCATATAGAGCAGCGGCACGGTGCCGACACAAAAAGCCAGGGCATGCAACAGTCGGAAACGTGACAGCGCGTCATGCCGTTGGGAGTGTCCGGCGCGGCGGTTCAGGCCTACCAGCTCGGCGGTCATGCCATTGCTGCCGTGGATTGTGCCGGAGGTGGCGGTCTGGAATGCCGTGCCGTGTCCGAACGCACCCGCACAGGTGCCCTCGAGGATGCCGGCGATGTGGCCGATGCGCGCGGAAAAGTCTGCTCCCTGCGCTTCGATCTCCGTTTGCAGCAGCCCCCAGATGATCTCGTCGTGGCAGCGCACGTAGCTGATCCATCCGGTATGTGCAGGCGGCGCAGGTGTCGTGTCCAGCACCGATCGCAGCAGCGTAGTATCGCCTTCGGCGAGTGCGGCCCAACCTGCCGCCATCAGTCCGCCGTGGTACGCCAGACTGCACTCCGCGCCGGCCTCGTCGCCGCCGCCGAGATAGGGTGCCAGTTCGGGTGTGGGCACGATGGCCTCCGCCTTGAGCAGTACGGCGGGCGCGGCCAGCTCCACGCAGCAGCGCAACGCTTTGAGAATGCGATGCACCTCGGGTTGGTTGACGCAGTCGGTGCCCAGACGTTTCCACAGGAACGGCGCCGAGTCGAGCCGGAAGATCTCGATCCCTCGGTTGGCCAACGCCAGCAGAGTGCAGGAAATTTCGGCGAAAACCTGTGGGTTGGCGTAGTTCAGATCCCACTGGAACGGATAGAATGTGGTCCAGATCCAGCCGCCGAGTTCATCGTTGTAGGTGAAGTTGCCGGGTGCGATCTGCGGGAACACCTCGCGCGCCGTGCGCGCATGAGCGTCCGGCAGGCGATGGTCGGGGAAGACATGGAAAAACGCCCGTCGCAGCGGATTTCCGGCGCGTGCCTCGCGCGCCCAGAGATGCGTGTCGGCGACATGGTTGAGAACGAAGTCGGCGCACAGGCTGATGCGCTCGGCGCGTAGCGCGCTGCACAGCTGCTCGAGTTCTTCCATCGTGCCCAGCGCGGGCTCGATGCTGGCATAGTCTTCGACTGCGAACCCGCCATCATTGTCGCCGGATCGTGCGCGCAGAAATGGCAGCAGGTGCAGATAATCCACGCCCAGGGCGTGCAGGTGCGGGATGCGCCGGATGACGCCGGCGAGCGTGCCGGCGAAGCGATCGACATAGGCGCTGTACCCCAGCAGGCGGCGCTCGATGAACCAGTCGGGAGCGTGCTCGCGTTCGGCATCAATCACCTGCAGAGCCGATGATCGCGATGCCGCCAGATCACCCAGCCGCGTGCACAGACCGGCGAACCAGACGTCGAAGTCCGGCATCTGACCATAGAGTGACCGCAGCAGCGGCAGCAGGCAGGGGCCGACGCGCGCAAAGCGCTGCCGCGCCGTCTCCCGGCGGGCCGCCGGCAGCGATGCCACAAATGCATCGGCGGCCCGCGCCAGCGCCGGATCATCACCGACGCTGGGGTGGGCTTGCGCTGAACTCACAGGCGATACTGCCATGACGCATAGATGGTGCGTCCGAGAATCGAGCGCGCGGTGTTGAGGCCGTTGGCCTGTACCGCACCCGGACTCTGGTCGATCTCGGTCAGGCCGACGGTGTTGAACACGTTGTCAGCGTAGAGCGAGATCGTCGTGCGATCGTTGAGGGCGTACTGCGCGAACAGGTTGGTTTGCACGAAACCGGGCATCACCAGTCCGTTGGGCACGCCTGCCGGCGACTTGGTGGTGCCGATGATGCTGGCGCCCAGGGTAAGCGCATTCCAGCTGTAGGTCGGGCTGACCTGGTAGATCCAGTGCGCCTGTCGTTGCGGAGCGTTGCCGACATCGGCAGGCGTGATCGCGTCGGCAGTGATGTGCGAGAGCGTATAGGTCGCGCCTGCGCGCATTCCGAAACCGCCGTAGTTGAGCGAGCCTTCGATCTCGATACCCTTGGAGCGGTAGTTGCGGCTGATCAGCGACTGGGTGCGCGAGGTCACGTCCTGATTCTGCTCCTGGGTCGTCGCGTAGAAGCCGGTGACGAACAGGCTGGTATGCCGCGTGCTCCACTTCACGCCGCCTTCGTACTGTTTGACCACATTGACGGCCACGCCCTGCGGCAGGTTGCCGTCGGTGTTGATGCCACCGCCGAACAGCAGGCGGTCCGCATTGAAGCGGGCGCCGCTGCTGGCACGAGCGAAGAACGCCAGGTCAGTATTGACCAGATAGTTGGCGCCGAATGAATACTCGACGTGGGTCTTGGTGTAGTTCACCGGCATGGCGGCAGCATTGTTGACCACCGGTACGGTCTGCTCGGGTACCTGGATCACGCCGTCCTGATTGACGTCGATCACCGAGGTCCCGGTCGATCCGGCATAGGTGCCGTTGGCACGGATGCGGTCGAAGCGCAGTCCCCCGTCAAAACGCCAGTTACCCGGCTCCCAGGTGGCCGAGAGGAAAGGCGCGTCCATCGTGTACTGCACGTCGTAGGAGCGCACGCAGCAGTTGCCCCAGTAGGGCGTGCCGTAGGCGACCAGGCCGTTCTGGGTCAGCAGCTGGCCTGTTGCGCTGGTGACATTGAGCAGCTGCGCGTTCTGACCCTGCACCGTCTCGAGATAGGTATTCCAGTGCCAGTCCTGCACGATGTGCTGTTGCGAGTGGTAGTAGCCCAGTTGCACGTCCAGCGGGCCGCTCTCGGTCTCGTAGTTGCGCGAGAAGGTCAGGTTATTGGTGGCGTTGTCCATGTTCGGCAGCGTCACGTTGAACAAATGCACGCGCGTGGCCAGCCCATTGCCACCCAGCGCTGCGGGATTGGCGATTGTCTGCCCGGCGCCGGGGCCGTTTGCGTAGCTGAGCGTCGCTCCCGGACCACCGATCTCCTGAGCCAGCGTCGCGGCAGTATTGACCTCGGCGGGGTAGGGTCCGGTGAACGATCCCGAGTTCGAGGCGATGCGGAACTGCTCGTGCAGTTTCCAGCCGCCATCGAGGGTGAACTGGCCCTCGCCGCCAATCGCCTGGACCTTGGAGTGATAGCCATTGGCGATGTTGGTGATGACGCGGTTACCGGCGGCGTTGATCGCCAGATCACGCAGGAAGTACGGCGATTGCAGTGCGCCGTTCTGGATGCTGAAGCCCGGCAGCGAGTTGACACTCGGGCTGCCGTTGCTGCCAGTGATCGACAGTGGTACCGGCAGATACACCGGCTCTTTGTCGTCCAGGTATTGGAAGCTCAGACGCAGGAAACCGCCGTTGATGTCGTGGGTGATGTTGCCCATCAGCTGGCCGCCCGATTGCGCCGTGTAGCCGACCGGCTTCTGGCCCTGGCCGTCGTGGATGAAGCCGCCGATATGGTAACGCGTGCTGCTGGTGACCGGACCGCCATAGTCGAAGTCTAGACGGCGCGTGTCGTAGCCACCCAGTCCGTAGGTGAGCCCGATGTCGCCACCCTGCTCGCGGCCGGTCTTGGTAATGAAGTTGATCACGGCGCCAGGCGCGTTGCTGGCGAATACCGACGAAGAGCCGCCACGCACAACCTCGACGCGGCGGATGTTGTAGTCGGGGCGCAGGAAGGTGTCGGGGGTCGCAAAGGCGATGTCGCCGAACTCCAGTACCGGCATGCCATCCAACTGGAACTGTACGAACTTGCCACCGCCGGATGCTTCCGGCAGGCCACGTACGGCGATGTTGGCGTTGCCGTCACCGCCCGAGGACTCTGCACGGATGCCGGGGATGTCGCGCAGGATTCCGGCTGCGCTCTGCGCGCCGCTCTGCTGCAGTTGTTGCGCATCGAGCGTACTGACCGAGATGCTGGACCCCATCTTGCTGACGGCAGCTGGTGAGGCGGTGACGAAGATCTGCGAGAGGCTGACGGCTTTTTCGGGCTTGCTGCCGCCGGCCTTGGCGGTGACGTCCTGTTGCGCCGTATCGGCGCCCGGCTTGGTTGCATCGGCCGATTGCGCGATGGCAGTTCCGGCCGGAATCAGAGCGACAGACATGGCCAGTACCAGCGCATTCCGCTTCAGTGCATTCGATTTCATATCCCCTCCACAGTGGGCATGAGTATCCGGAGTAAGTCCGAAGGCGAAAAAATTCCCCGCGCTGCCTTGTACATGCGCGGATCCCTCTGACAGCGGCGTCTGCGACTGGAGCTGGCAGCGGTCGCACCATCGGATGCAATGCAATCGATTGCAACTCGCAGTGCAACATTAGACCAATCTGATGCGCTGATGCGGCAGCGGCCCCCTGCGCGGGCTGTCAGCCCTGGCGCTTGCGACGGCGCGGGTTGCCGCGAACACTGCTGGCTCGAACCACCAGTTCAGCCGGCAGCAGCACCGGGCGCGCGGGGTGGCCCTCGAAGATCGCCAGCAGCGATGTCACCAACGCCTGTCCCCCGTTCTGGATCGATTGACGCACCGTAGTCAGCGGCGGATTGAAGTGAGCAGCCATCTCGATATCGTCGTAACCCACGACGGCAATATCGTTCGGGACCTTCAGGCCGCGACGATCCAGTGCGCTGATGGTGGTCATCGCCAGCAGATCGCTGCAGGCGAACACGGCATCGAAACGCTGACCGGAATCGGTCAGCGACTGCACCGCCTGTTCGGCGCCGGTGGCCAGGAAAGATGCGCTGACGCGCAGTTCGTCGCGTGCCATGAGCCCGTGGCGCTTGTGTGCGGCAAGGTAGCCGGCATGGCGCTGGGCAACCTCGGGCAGTCCGGTGTCACCGAAGAAAGCGATGCGGCGGCAACCACCGGCAAGCAGATGCTCGGTAGCCATGCGGCCACCCTGCCGGTTGTCCGATCCGACCGTGCAGTAAAGCTGCTCGGGCATGCGCGCACCCCACACCACAAGCGGCGTTCGGCGCAGCGCCAGCGCGTTGAGCTGGTCGTGATGTCGCCACTGGCCGATAAGGATGATGCCTGCGGCACGTCCGGAGTCGTACAGGCGAAAGGCGTCGTCGAGACGCTCGGCGTCGATGCGCGAAAGCAGCATGTCGTAGCCGCTGTCGGTGAGTGCGTCCGCCAGGCTGCCGAGCATGCTCAGGAAGAAAGGCTCCGAGACGTGCTGACGCGTCGCCGCCTCGTAGGGAACGACCACGGCAATGGTGCGGTTGCTGCCCGAGCGCAGATGTCGCGCAGCAGTATTGATTGAGTAGTTGAGCGAGCGCGCCAACTCCTCTATGCGCTTGGTCGTCGCCGGATTGATCAGCGGACTGTGATTGAGCGCCCGCGAAACCGTACTTGCCGAAACACCCGCCAGACGCGCGAGATCGGCCATCTGCAGTCTGCGCGGCGGCGGATGCGGTGATGCGGGGCGGGACGGGGATGGCGGCTTCGACCGGGGCATGCGTTATCTCGGAGGCAGGGGCTGCGGCGTCCGGCGTGAACTTTCGCACGATCCCCGTGGCATGTGTCATCGCGATGGCGCATCCCGTCACACACGGACCGGACGCGTCAAAAATCCCCGTGCAGCGCCTGCAGCGCGGCCAGTGCGGCGAGGCCGGCGGTTTCGATGCGCAGCACGCGCGGTCCCAGGCGCATTCCGGCGAATCCCGCCTGCTGCAGCAGTGCATGGTCGGCGGGTGCAAGGCCGCCCTCCGGACCGACGACCAGGCACGCTGCGGTGAAGGCGGGCAACTGGCGCGGACCGCCGGCGGCTTCCGGGTCCAGGCACAGTCGCAGGCCGTCCAGCGCATCGGCAGCGGGCGCCCACTCTGCCAGCACACGCGGCGCCGAAAGTTCGGGCAGGCGCGCGCGGCCGCACTGCTCGCAAGCACCGCTGATCACGCCATGCCAGTGCGCCATGCGTTTTCCGCTGCGCTCGGCGTCCAGTCTGACCTCGGTGCGGGCGGTGATCAGCGGCACGATGCGCGTCAC
>DAIAZB010000092.1 GCA_027443745.1 Thiomonas sp.
GTCGTCGATGATCTCCAGCAGATCCGCCCGCGTTTGCGCGTCCATGGCGGCCATTCCCCAGTCATCGAGCAGCAACACGTCCGTGTTCTTGAGCGTGTCGAGCCAACGCGTGAAGGTGCCATTGGCGTGCCGGATGCGCAGTTCCTCACCCAGGCGGGGCACGCGCTGGTAGTAGGCACTGTGGCCGCGTCGGCACGCGTGCTGCGCCAAGGCGCACCCCAACCAGGATTTGCCCGCCCCGGTGGGCCCTGTGATCAGGACCGCATGCCCGGCCTGGACCCAATCGCCCAAGGCCAGACTCATCACCGCGCCGCGCTCGATGCCGCGCGTGCTGCGGCTGTCCAGATCCTCAATGGCCGCTTGCGGATATTTGAGTTTGGCCGACTTCAGCAGGCGCGCACAGCGCCGGTCTTGCCGGCCATGCACCTCGCGGTCCACCAGCAGGGCGAGCCGCTCCTCAAAGCTCATGGAGGTCATGCCGCTGGTGCGAAGCTGCTGCTCCAGGGCTTGGGCCATCGTCTCCAGCCGCAACGCACGCAACTGATTCAAGGTCGTGTTCATCATCATGGTCTTGGTGTGCTCGTGAGGTTGCGGCAGGCTCATTGGTAGTACTCCGCACCGCGCACATGGGCATGCGGCGGGCTGGTCCATTGGGGCGTCGTGCTGGCTTGCAACCCATCGCGCCGGTTCACCAGGATGTCGCGGATGTGCGTGTATCTGGAGGTGCCCAACGCACACGCCAGCACGCACGCGGCCTCCAGGCGTGCATCGCCGTAGCGCTTGCTCAAGGACAGCAGCCCCAGGCAGGCCCGGTAGGCGTGCTCGGGATGCCTTTGCCGCTCCAGCATCCGGCGCACCGTGGTGGCGCACGCCACACCGATGCGTTCGCCCCAGTGGATGAGCCGCTCGGGCGTCCACTGGGCATGCGCCTGGTGACGTTCAGGCAGGTGCTCGGCCACGGTGGAGAAACCACCTTTGTGGGCGCAGCGCATGTGGCTGGCCACGCGTTGGCCGCGGTGGATCACCTCCACGGCGCCGGCCGTGATGCGCAGCTCCAGCGCCAAGCCCACCAGGGCATGGGGCACGCTGTAGCGGTGGCCTTCCAACTCGACATGGCTGTCGATGTGCACCCGCACGGTTTTGAAGTCGACCCATTCCCAGGATTGCAGCGGCAGTGCCATCAGGGCCGGGGCATCGATCGCCTCGAACACGCTGGCCCTGCACCCGGGCAGCTTCTGGAAGGCACGTTGGTTGAGATCGTCCAGCAACGGCGCCATCGCCGCATTGACCTCGTGGACGGTGGTGAACGTGTGTTTGCGCAACCGTGCCAGGATCCAGCGCTCGACCAGTTGGACGCTGAGTTCGACCTTGGATTTGTCTTGCGGGTGATAGGCACGCGCGGGCAGCACCGAGCAGCCGTAGTGGCGTGCAAAATCCTGCACGCTGTCGCTGAGTTGAGGCTCGTAACGGCTGGCCCGGGTCACCAGGGCGCGCGGGTTGTCCGGCACGATGAGTTGCGGCACGCCACCGAAGAATCCCAGCGCGCGCGCCGTCGCACCGAGCCAGTCGCGCGCCGTTTGCGCGGGCGTGGCCATGGCAAAGCAATAGCCCGAGGCGCCCATGGCCGCCACAAAAATGTGGGCGCGCTGGCCATCGGCCAAGGCCACCGTGGGACCTGCATAGTCGATGAACAGCTTCTCGCCCGCACGGTGCACTTGCCGCATCGAGCGCTTGAGCCGCTTCGCAAACTGGCGGTAGTTCTCGCAGAACTGCGAGTAGCGCCATGGCTTGACGGGATGCTGCGGGTCGTGCGCGTCGCCCACCTGCGCACAGTATTCCTCCCACAGCAACGCCAGCGTCATGCCCTTGCGGCGCAACTCCTGGTGGATGCGGCCGTAGTCGGCCTGGGCGTACACATCGCTGGGCCGCGGCGCTGCGAGCAAGCGTCGCTCCAGGCTCGCTTCGTCCATCGCGGCAACAGTGGGCCAGTCCAGCCCGGCGGCCACCGCCAGGCCGACGTACTTGGTGACCACGCCTTTGGAGATGCCCAGCGCCGAGGCGATTTGCTGGTGGGATTGACCACCATCGAGTTTGAGACGCAGTGCGTCCTTGAGTTTGCGCATGTTGATCCTTGGGGCGGCCATGTGATTCCTGCAAATGCAGTGAAGCTACTCGGCTCGCCAGGTTGATCCATGCGCAACACCCCTCCGGTGTCATCCACCAGCGGGTCCGGTCACGTTCGCCGGAATCAGCGGTCACGTTCCCGGATTACCCCGGTCACCTTCGCCGGAATGACCGGTCACGATGCCGGAATCACCGGTCACGTTCGACCGGAATACCCACCAAGAAGGATCTTGGGGTGGGCTTGTGCCACAAGCTGATGAAGCAGGCGGGACTGAAACCGAGGAGTGCACCATGAACTATCCCATTGCGATTGAGCCCGGCGATGACGGCCATGCCTATGGCGTGGTGGTTCCGGACC
>DAIAZB010000093.1 GCA_027443745.1 Thiomonas sp.
TGCGCGCGCTCTTGAGCTTGGAGTGATCTGTTATAGTTCTGGGCTTGGTCGACGGGGCGTAGCGCAGCCTGGTAGCGCACCTGCATGGGGTGCAGGGGGTCGGAGGTTCGAATCCTCTCGCCCCGACCAAATTTATCAAGTTAATCAAAAGGATAGAAAAAAGCCCACGTTAAAATCGTGGGCTTTTTTCGCTTTTCTGGGGAATTTGCATTTGGATTCCCCCTCAGTCGCACCAGACTGCATCAGAGCATCCCCTGAATGGGCACCCCTGGTGTCCCGGTCTGCCATTGTTGCGTTGCTCCTCGGTCCATCAGCCGCCACACTCACCGCTCCATGCTGTGCCCGCACTTGCTTCGCTCGTGCGGCAACTCGGGTCGCTTTATTGCATCGATCCCGCTGTCGCACAGCACTCGGCTAACCTGACCGGCCCATTCGCCGCACTTGGCGCGGCAGATGTACTTGGCTTGTGCGGCCATTCCTTGCCGCCGCTGCGCTCGATGGTTGCCGATTGCCAGCGCATCTCCTGATGCAGTTTGTCCAAGTCGGTGCCGATGCCCGCTGCGTCAGCGCGCGGTTTTCCGTGAACAACTTCACATCATCCGTCAATTTTTGCAGATAGCACTGTTTCATATCCTTTAACCTTTTGTGCGCAGTTATAGTGCATAAGTTGCCTTACTTCGGCTACTCAAAGATGCGATTCACTTCGTAAACACTTGCGATGCCTTTACTGATGCCGTGCGTACACAATTTTTCTGCTTCGGAGCTTATGTCGCAGTCATTGAGGGGGATGCGCACCCGCAACCGGGCATGTTCTTGGGGACGCCTTATTGGCCTGATTCTGGCGATCAGCCACATTGGGTTGGCGCATGCCCAGACCAGCACTGCAGCTGATGCGGCCGCCCAAGGTCTGTTCCGGCAGGAACAGCGCCAGCAGCAGACTCAATCCCTCGTCCCCCCAGGGCCTGATGAACTGCACTCGGCGGCACCCGCATCGACGGCACTGGGGGCACTCCCTCCCGAGTCGCCTTGTTTTGTCATTTCCACCATCCGTTTCACCGGCGTCCGATCCGAACGCCTGTCGTGGCTGATGCGCGACCTGCATCCGGTGTTCGGCCAATGCGTGGGTGTCAAGGGTCTGGCCCGTATCGCCTCCGCGCTGGACGCCCACCTCATCGCCCTGGGCTATGCAACCAGCCGCGTGAGCTTTCCGCCGCAGGACCTGCAAGACGGGGCGCTCACGATCCGTCTGGACGTCGGCACGGTCGCCGCCCTGCGGCTGGAGAACGCCCAGGGCAAGCCTGACACTGCCTGGGGCACCTGGCGCAACGCCTTTCCGACCGGGGAGGGCGACATTCTCAACATCCGCGACCTGGAGCAGGGCATCGAGCAGATGGATCGGCTGCGAAGCCAGGCCGTGCATACCCAGATCCTGCCCGGGAGCCAGTCGAACTCCAGCGTGGTCATCATCCAGCGACAGGAAGCGCCTTTCGTTGATCGCATTCACGGTGGGTTCACACTCGACAACTCCGGCAACCGTCTGCTCGGCCGTCCCGAACTGTCTGCCGCCCTGTCGCTGGACAATCCCCTCGGGCTCAACGACATCCTCGCGTTGACCGCCAACTCCAACGTGGAGAACCCCTCTTCGCGGCACCGCTCCCAGAGCGCAGGGATCAACTACAGCGTTCCCTGGGGATACAGCCTGCTGTCCTTGAGCGCACAGACTCTGCGGTATGCCCAAATGGTGCAGGGCACCACCGCCCAGTTTCTCTCCAGCGGGCGGGCGCGCACCCAGCAGCTGCGCTTGGACGCAACCATCTGGCGCACGGCCTCGACCAAGATCGGCGCCTTCTCCGCGCTGATGGCGCGCCAGAGCAACAGCTACCTCGATGACGTCGAGCTTGTCGTGCAGCGGCGCAACACCGTCAATCTTGATGCGGGCCTGAACGTTTCCATGGCCTTGCCTGCCGGCGGCCGGCTTGGGGGCTTCATCGACTACCGCCGGGGACTGGCGACCTTTGGCGCGCAGCAGGATCTGCCCATGGCGACAGACGGCGGGCTGACGGTGCGCCCGCGCGTGACATCGGCATCCCTGTCCTGGGTACAGCCCTTTCGTGCTGGCGGGGGCCTGTGGCAGTACGCACTGAGCCTGCGCGGCCAGACCACCCCAGACACCTTGGTGACCGAGGACATGTTCTCCATCGGCGACCGCAGCACCGTGCGTGGGTTCGACGGCAACACCGTGCTGCTGGCCGAGAACGGCTACACCGTGCGCAACGACCTCTCGCGCCAGATCGATCTGGTGCCGGGCTGGGCCACGGCGGCCTATGTCGGCCTGGACCTGGGGCGCGTCTGGGGACCCAGCGCCGCCAACCTCATCGGCACCCGGCTTGCTGGCACTGCCGTGGGCCTCAAAGGGCAGCACGGACATCTGCAACTCGATGTGGCGCTGGCCACCCCGCTGTTGCGTCCCGCCGGGTTCCAGACCCAACACCTCAACCTCTACGCCGCCGCCACCGTGGCGTTCTGACGCCGAATTCTCCATGCGCCCGACATCCCGCCCC
>DAIAZB010000094.1 GCA_027443745.1 Thiomonas sp.
AAGCGATCAGGTCGTGCCTGTGAGCCGATGAAGCTGCCGTTCACCAAGATGCACGGCGCCGGCAACGATTTCGTGGTTCTCGATTTCACTGCCACGCCTTTCAACTTGAGCTCTGAAGTCTTAAGGAGAATTTCGGATCGCCACCTCGGCATAGGCTGCGACCAGATCCTGGTGGTCGAGCAGCCGCGCGCGCGCGGCGCCGACTTCCGCTACCGCATCTTCAACGCCGACGGCGGCGAGGTGGAGCAATGCGGTAACGGCGCGCGCTGCTTCGTCGCCTTCGTGCGCCGCCGCGGCCTCACCGACAAGCGCAGCATCCGCGTGCTCACACGCTCCGGCATCATCCAGCCGCGCCTGGAAGACGACGGCCGCGTCACCGTGGACATGGGCCCGCCGCGCTTCGCGCCGGCCGCGATTCCCTTCGACAACGCCGGCCTGGTTCCACGGCTCGAAGCCGGCTTCGAGCGCTGGCCGCTGGAACTCGGCGCAACAGATACCTCGGCCGCCACTCCGAGTTCCACCGCCTGGATCAGCGCCTTGTCGATGGGCAACCCGCATGCGGTGCAACGTGTTGACGACGTGGACACCGCGCCCGTCAGCACGCTCGGCCCGCGCATCGAGCAGCACCGGCGCTTTCCCCAGCGCGTCAACGCCGGCTTCATGCAGGTGATGAACCCGCACCACATCCGCCTGCGGGTTTGGGAGCGCGGTGCCGGCGAAACCCTGGCTTGCGGCACTGGCGCTTGCGCCGCGGTGGTCGCCGGCATGCGTCACGGCTGGCTGCAATCCCCGGTGGAGGTGGATACCCGCGGTGGCCGGCTCAGCATTGCCTGGGACGGCTCCGGCAGCCCGGTGTCCATGACCGGCCCGGCGGCCCATGTGTTCGATGGCAACATTGAACTGTGAATGCGAAACGAACAACCATGACCGAGACACCGACCATGCAACTGACCGAACAGGACCTCGCCGCCTACCTGGCGGAACATCCCGATTTTTTCGAGCGCCACGCCGAGTTGCTGGCCGGGGTTCAATTGCAAAGCCCGCACGGCAACCGCGCCGTGTCGCTGCAAGAGCGGCAGATCGAGATGCTGCGCGACAAGATGCGCGTGCTCGAACACCGCCTGGCCGACATGATGCGCAACGCCGCCGAGAACGAAGCCATCTCCGGCCGCCTGCTCAACTGGGTTCGCGCCATGCTGCGCGAGGCCGACCCCGCTGCCCTGCCCCACACCCTGGTGCGCGACATGCAGCAGCAGTTTCAATTGCCGCAGGCCGCCTTGCGGCTGTGGAACCTGCTGCCGGCCTACACCACGCAGGACTACGCCGCCGACGTGGGCCCCGACATCCCGGTGCTGGCCAACAGCCTGAGTCAACCCTATTGCGGCACCAATGCCGGATTTGAAGCGGCACGCTGGCTGGGTACGGGGGCGCCGCCGCAGTCGATGGCGATGATTGCGCTGCGCGAGTCCGACGAGATGCCCGCCTTTGGCCTGCTGGTCCTGGGTTCGCCGCATGCCGACCGCTTCACCGCCGACATGGGCACGGAGTTCCTCACCCGCATCGGCCACCTCGCCTCGGCTGGCTTGCAGCGCCTGGTGCGC
>DAIAZB010000095.1 GCA_027443745.1 Thiomonas sp.
CTCGGGCCATTGGCTGCCATCGGCTTGCTCTGGTGGCTGCACGACCGGCTGCGCTTGCTGTTGTGGTTCGGTGTGTTGCCGGCGGTGGTGGCCGTGGGCATTCTCGTATTCGGGGTGCGTGAACCGGCCAACTTAGGCGCGCGCGCTGCTGCCCCCCGCAGTCGACATCCGGGTGCGGACAGGGCATCGCGCTGGGCCGTGGCACGCAGCCTGCCGCGCCCTTACTGGGGCGTGGTGGGCCTGGCCGGCGTCTTCACCCTGGCCCGTTTGTCCGAGGCCTTTCTGGTGCTGCGGGGACAGGAGCAAGGGGTGCCCTTGTTGTGGATACCGCTCGTCACGCTGCTGTTCAGCCTGGTGTATGCAGCAAGCGCCTATCCTGCCGGTGTGTTGGCGCAGCGCTACGGCCGGCGCGTGGTGCTGATGTCGGGCATGGGGATGTTGTGTGCATCCATGGTGTTGCTGGCGTTACCTGGCATGCCTGCACTCTGGCTGGGCGTGGCGTTGTACGGACTGCACCTGGGGCTCACGCAGGGGGTGTTCGCAGCGGCCGTGGCGGCCACCGCGCCGCAGGCCCTGCGCGCTACGGCGTTCGGGGTTTATTACCTCACCGCCGGTTTGCTGCAATTGCTTGCCGGTTTTGGCGCCGGTTGGCTATGGCAGGCCTTCGGCGCACCCTACGCCTTCGGCGCCGGAGCTGTGCTGTCGGCAGGGGCCTTGATGCTGGCCACATGGCAGAGCAGGGCGCGCTTCGGCTGAAGCGTCCGGATGCAAGCTTGAGTGGGGTCTGCAAGCTTGCCGCCGAATCGGCACAATGCGGTTTGGTTTGCAAACCCATCAAAACCATGTCCGGAGACCATCATGACCACGACCCACGCCATTCGCATCGATCGCGCCGGCGGCCCTGAAGTCCTGCAATGGCAGGAGTTGAAGCTGGGCAGTCCCGGACCTGGTGAAGTTCGTGTGCGCCACGGCGCCGTTGGCGTGAATTTCATCGATGTCTACCACCGCACCGGTCTTTATCCGTTGCAGTTCCCTGCCGGGCTCGGCCTGGAGGCGGCGGGAACCGTGGAGGCCGTGGGCGAGGGCGTCACCAGCTTCGTACCCGGCGACCGCGTGGCTTACAGCAATGGCCCGACCGGGGCCTACGCGCAGGCGCGGGTCATGCCGGCACGGGTGCTGGTGAAGCTGCCGGAAGCGATTGGTTTCGATACCGCCGCCGCGATGATGCTCAAGGGCTTGACCGCCCAGTTCCTGCTGCGCCGTACTCGCAAGTTGCAGGCCGGCGATGTCGCCCTGTTCCACGCTGCCGCCGGCGGCGTCGGTCTGATCGCCGGGCAATGGGCGCGGGCGTTGGGCGTGCAACTCATCGGCACCGCCGGCAGCGACGAAAAGTGCCGGCTGGCGCTGCAAAACGGCTACGCCCATTGCATCAACTACCGCACGGACGACCTGGTGTCGCGCGTCAAGGAACTGACTGGCGGCAAGGGTGTTGCGGTGGTGTACGACTCGGTCGGCCGTGATACCTGGGAGCGCTCGCTCGCCTGCCTGCAGCCCTTCGGCCTGATGGTCAGCTTCGGCAATGCCTCCGGGCCGGTGCCGCCGGTGACCCTGACGGACCTGGCGGCCAAGGGCTCGCTGTACGTCACGCGGCCGACCTTGATGACCCACATCGCCGACCGCGGCACGCTGGAACAGATGGCCGCTGAATTGTTCGCCGTGGTCGGCTCGGGTCAGGTCAAACCGCTCATCGGCCAGCGCTTCGCCTTGCGCGATGCGGCGCAGGCGCACATTGCGCTGGAAAGCCGCGCCACCACCGGCAGCATCGTGCTCGAGCCCTGAGCGCACGGGCGGTGCGTGCGAAAGACGTCGCAGGGCTCAGCGCGCTTCGCCCTTGCGATGGCGTGCCTGGCGCCATTCGTCCAGCAAGAGCAGGACGGCGCCGACGAAGATCGAGCTGTCGGCGAGGTTGAAGGCGGGCCAGTGCCATTGACGGCCACCGATGGTGGCGTAGAAATCGAGAAAATCGGTGACATGGCCCCAGACCAGCCGGTCGGTGACGTTTCCCAGGGCGCCGCCGAGAATCAACGCCAGCGCAAGGCTGAACAGCGTCTTGCCGCGATGCCGGAACAGCAACCAGACGATGAGTGCGGATGCCCCCAGGCCAAGAGCGGTGAACAGCCAGCGCTGCCAGCCCGCGGCAGCGGCGAGGAAGGAAAACGCGGCGCCCGGGTTCTCGATGTGCACCAGGTTGAAAAAACCGGTGATGGGACGGCTGGCGTCTAGCGGCAGATCCTGCGTGATCAACCATTTGCTGAGCTGATCCAGCGCCACGACCAAGGTCGCCGTGAGCAACCAGGGCCAGACATTGGGGCGTGCGTTGGGCGCGGGTCTGGGCGTCGAGTCGGATGTAGGCATGTGGCGGGACTGGTTGATGGGTGGGTTGGCGCGGGATGCGCGTGGTGCCGTGCTGTTCGCGTCGTGGTGCGCGGCGCGCTGTCAGATTCCAGCCATGCCTTAGGCAAACCGGCGCGCTTCGCCAGGCCCCTGTAGATTGCCCACGCAACGTGGGCACAGCCCGGGGTGGCGGAGGTCGGCACCAACATCGGTTTCCCAATGCCAGCAGCGTTCGCATTTGCTGGCCCCGGCGGCATCGGCAGCCATCACCCACACGGCCAGTTCGCCGCCCTGCTGCAGCCGTGCCTGCGAGGTGATGAAGGCGAACTTGAGTTCATCTTGCAAGCTGGCAAGCATGGCGTGGTCGGGTCCGGGCGCCGTGAGGTCTACCCAGGCCTGCAGCGATGAGCCGAGCTTGCCTTCGCTACGCACAGCTTCCACGGCGCGGTTGACCTCGTCGCGCACCACGCGTACGCGTGCCCATTTGGTCAGCAATGCGGCAGCATCAGCCGGCTCCGGCAGGGTGTGATAAGTCTCGACGAAGATGCTGCCGGTTTCGGCGGCACGGACCGGAGCGATGTGGCGCCAGGCTTCTTCCGCGGTGAAGCTGAGGAAGGGGGCAATCCAGCGCAGCATGGCATGGGTGATGTGCCACAGCGCGGTTTGTGCACTGCGCCGCGGCAAGCCTCGCGCTGGCGTGGTGTAAAGCCTGTCCTTGAGCACGTCGAGATAGAAACCGCCCAGGTCTTCGGAGCAGAAGATGAGCAGCTTGGCGACGATCGGATGGAATTCGTAGACCTCACAATGCTGCAGCACCGTGGCCTGGAATTCGCCGGCTCGGGCCAGCGCCCAGCGGTCGATCTCCAGCATCTGCTCCAGCGGAACGGCCTGGCTGGCGAAATCGAAATCGGCCACGTTGGCGAGCAGGAAGCGCAGGGTGTTGCGCACGCGGCGGTAGCTGTCGACCACGCGAGCGAGGATCTTGTCGTCGCCGGCGATGTCGCCTGAGTAGTCGCTGGAGGCCACCCACAGGCGGATGATTTCCGCGCCGAGCTTCTTGCTGGTTTCCAGCGGATCCACGCCGTTGCCCAGCGACTTGCTCATCTTGCGGCCCTGGCTGTCGACGGTGAAGCCGTGGGTCAGCAGGCTCTTGTAGGGCGCGCGTCCTTCCAGCGCGCAGGCCAGTAGCAACGAGCTGTGGAACCAGCCGCGGTGCTGGTCATGGCCTTCCAGGTAGAGATCGGCTTCGGGGCCGGTTTCGTGATGGGCCTCGGGGTGGGTGCCGCGCAGGACGTGAAAAAAGGTCGAGCCCGAGTCGAACCACACTTCGAGAATGTCGCTGCTCTTGATGTAGTGCGGCGCGTCGCCGGGGCCGAGGATGTCCTCGGCCGTGACCCGGCTCCAGGCCTCGATGCCACCCTGCTCGACCAGATCCGCCGCCTGGTCGAGGATGTCCATGGTGCGCGGGTGCAACTCGCCCGTGTCCTTGTGCAGGAAGAAGGGCAGCGGCACGCCCCAGGCGCGCTGGCGCGAGATGCACCAGTCGGGACGGTTGGTGATCATGTCGCGCAGCCGGGCGCGCCCGTTCTCGGGATAGAAGCCGGTGTGGTCGATGGCATGCAGCGCCATCTGCCGCAGGGTCTTGGGCGCCTTGTCCTTGGTGAACACGCCTTCGCCTTCGTCCATGCGGATGAACCATTGGGCCGCGGCGCGGTAGATCACCGGACTCTTGTGGCGCCAGCAGTGCGGGTAGCTGTGCAGGATGTCCCGCGTCGCGAACAGCCTGCCGGCCTGGCGCAGGGCGTCGGTGACGACCGGCGCCGCCTTCCAGATCTGCATACCGCCGAACAAGGGCAGGTCGGTGGCGTACATTCCGTCGCCCTGGACGGGGTTGAGGATGTCCTCGATGCGCATGCCGTGGGCGAGACAGGAGTTGAAGTCGTCCAGACCATAGGCGGGCGAGGAGTGCACGAGGCCGGTGCCGTCGTCGGCCGTGGCGTAGTCGGCGAGATATACCGGGCTGAGCCTGTCGTAGCCCGGGTCGATGGCTGCAAGCGGATGGCGGAAATCGATACCAGCCAGATTCTGCCCCTTGGTGGTGGCGACGACGCGGCCCTCGAGACCGTAGCGCTGCAGGCAGTCCTGGACCCGCGCCGCGGCGAGCAGCAGCAGGCCGCGGGCGGTGTCGACCAGGCAGTAGTCGAGCTCCGGGTTGAGGTTGAGCGCCTGGTTGGCGGGCAGGGTCCAGGCCGTGGTGGTCCATATGACGGCAAAGGCGTCCTGGTTCAGCCCGGGCAGGCCGAACGCGGCGGCCAGCTTGGCGGGCTCGGCGCACAGGAAGCCGACGTCCAGGGTCTGCGACTTTTTGTCGGCGTACTCGATCTCGAACTCGGCCAGCGAGGAGTGGCAGTCGAAGCACCAGTGCACCGGCTTGAGTCCGCGGTAGACGAAGCCGCGCTCGATGACGCGCTTGAAGGCGCGGATCTCGCCGGCCTCGTTGGCCGGGTCCATGGTGCGATAGGGGTGGTCCCAGTCGCCGAGGATGCCCAGGCGCTTGAAATCCGCCATCTGCTGCACGATCTGCTCGGCGGCGTAGGCCCGGCTCTTGGCCTGCATGTCATCGCGGCTCAGGTTGCGGCCATATTTCTTCTCGATGGCGTTCTCGATCGGCAGGCCGTGACAGTCCCAGCCCGGGATGTACAGCGCGTCGAATCCGGCGAGCTGGCGCGACTTGGTGATCATGTCCTTGAGCACCTTGTTCACGGCGTGGCCCATGTGGATCTGGCCGTTGGCATAGGGCGGGCCGTCGTGCAGGATGAATTTCGGCCGTCCGACGCGCGCCGCGCGCAGGCGCTGGTACACGCCCTCGCGCTCCCACTGCGCAATCCAGCCCGGTTCGCGCTTGGGCAGGTCGCCGCGCATCGGAAACGGCGTCTCCGGCAAGTTGAGCGTGGCAAGGTTATCGGGTTTGGAGTCGGTCATGGTGCGAGCGGGGCGCGGAGAACGCGCGGGCGGAAAAGATGGGGTGCGAGGCCGCAACAGGGTCGCGGGCTTGCGACGCGATAGCCTGGACACACTTCAAATTCGGGATGTGCTGTCGTGGCGGCGTGCGAGGGCGGACCAAGCGCGTGCCTGTTGCACGTCGGTGGCAATGGCCGCGCTCAGGGCTTGCAACGAGTCATAGCGCGCCTCATTGCGCAGTTTGTGCAGCAATTCCACCCGAACGAGTTTACCGTAGGCATCTCCCGCCCAATCGAGCACATAGGTCTCCAGCAGCACCCGGCCCGAGTCGTCCACCGTGGGGCGCAACCCCAGGCTGGCCACGCCATCCAGTGCTTGTTCGGACAAGCCATGCACGCGCACCACGAAAATGCCGTTTGCGGCGGGGCGGGCATGCGCGAGGCGCAGATTCAGCGTCGGAAAGCCCAGTGTGCGTCCGAGCTTGCGCCCATGCTGCACATGGCCGGAAATGGCGTATGGCCTGTCGAGGAGACGCGCGGCAAGGTCCATGTCGCCGTTGGCCAGAGCCTGCCTCACGGCGGAACTGGAAACGCGCTGTCCATGCACTTCATAGGCGTTGAGGCGGGCCACGTCGAATCCCAGCAGCATGCCTTGTGCATCCAGCAAGTCGTAGTCGCCAAGGCGCTTGGCGCCGAAACGAAAGTCGTCGCCAACCAGCACATAGCGCGCTTGCAAGCCGTCGAGCAGCACCGCTTGGATGAAGTCCTGGGCCGAGAAGGCTGCAAGCCGCTGATCGAAACGCAGCACCACCACGCGGTCCACGCCGCAGCGCTCCAACTCGACGAGTTTGTCGCGCAGGCTGGCCACGCGAGTTGGAGCCAGCTCAGGTTTTCCCTGCAATCGGGCGAAGTAATCGCGGGGGTGGGGTTCGAAGGTCAGAACGCATGCGGCAAGGTTGCGATGCCGCGCTTCACTGACCAACATCGCGAGCATGGCCTGATGCCCGCGATGGACGCCGTCGAAATTGCCGATACTGATGGCGCTCGGTGTTGCCAGTGCCGCATGATGAAAGCCGCGAAAAACCTGCATGGATGGTGGTACTCGTCGAGACGGCGCAGGCCGGATGTGGCACCAGGGCAACGGTGCCCAGATCAGTTGTTGGGGATTTGTGGTGCGCTTTGCACAATTCACTTGCAAACGCGGCGTTCGGTGTATAGTAGGACTTGCAGTCGCTTCAAGACGGGTAGTTTCTACCTACAGTTAGGGTTCATGAGTTTCATTACACCGGCTGGGCTTGTTGAAGATTTGCATTCTTCTTAATGTTCAAGATTTGAAAGGATGATTATGCCCACCGGCATCGTGAAATGGTTCAATGAAAGCAAGGGTTTTGGTTTTATCAAGCCCGACGAAGGCGGCGAAGATCTGTTCGCTCACTTCAGTGAGATCCAATCCAAGGGTTTCCGTACCCTGCAAGAAAATCAGCGTGTGGAATTCACCGTGAAGGCTGGTCCCAAGGGCCCGCAAGCTTCGCAAATCCGCCCGATCTGAGATCAGAATTTTCTGCTTGCGGCGCACAGCGAGCTGCACCTCGCTCTGTCGCCCAAGCTCTGAAAAACCGGCTCCTTGAGCCGGTTTTTTTATGATCGCACGGCTCGGTTTGCCCGATTTGGTGCGGACGTCCTTGGAGTCAGCGTGCTGGAGCAATGGATTCACGATTGGGGCTATGCAGCCGTCGCCGTGGGCGCATTCGCCGAAGGTGAAACCGTGTTGCTGGCGGCTGGCTACGCAGCCCATCGTGGCCTGCTCCATTGGGGGCTGGTCGCCGTGGTGGCGGCGGTTGCAGCAACCCTGGGCGATCAATTCTTCTATTGGATCGGACGCTCATGGGGTGCGCGTGTGTTGGCGCGTTTTCCCCGGCTTGCCGCGCAGTTTCCACGCGTCGAAAGTTTATTGCGGCGCTACCCGCACTGGGCCATCATTGGCGTGCGTTTTTTGTATGGGCTGCGCATTGCCGGGCCCATCATCATTGGGATGGCCGGGGTCACGCCGGGACGGTTTGCGTTGTTCAATGCGCTCGGCGCTTTGATTTGGGCTCCCTTGTTCGCCGGCCTGGGCTGGATGTTTGGACAGGCGCTCTCGGTGTTGTCTGGGCAAGTGCAACGGGTCGAGATGGGTCTGCTCTTGCTGCTGGTTCTGGTGCTCGTGGCGTGGCGGCTGGTTGCAATCCGCCGGGGACGGCGTGGTCAAGCGCCGCATTAAGCAGACGCGACCGACAAGGCATTTGCATCTGCGGCGCGACAGCGTGATTGCCGTATGTAGGCCGCAGTGTCGGGCCAGCTCATGCCACTAGACTGGGCCGAACATCATTGACGAAACGCGTTTCGCGAGACCAACCGTGACGACAACCAGAGTTCTGACGGGTATCACGACCACGGGTACCCCCCATCTTGGCAATTACGTCGGCGCGATCCGGCCGGCAATCGAAGCCAGTCGGCGTGCGAACGTCCAGAGTTTTTTTTTCCTGGCTGATTATCACGCGCTGATCAAGTGCGACGATCCACAACGCATCGAACGCTCCCGCTTGGAACTCGCCGCCACTTGGCTGGCCTGCGGCCTGGACCCCG
>DAIAZB010000096.1 GCA_027443745.1 Thiomonas sp.
GAAGTCGCGCCGCGGCAGGTTGACGGGGTCGGTCGGAAAATCGTTGTGCACCCGCAGCTCGCCGGCCAGCCAGGCGCGCACGGCCAGCGCCGGTTGCGGGTCGTCGAGGCGCATCTCGATGCGCTCCAGGTCATCCGAGCCATTGCCGGCCCTGGCCAGGACCTGAAACACCCCGCTCGCGTCCGGGCGGCCGATCCACGCGGCGTTGAACAGACTGGATGCGGCCAGGGCCTCGCAGGCGGCGCGAAACAGGGCCGATTCGTCGCCCTGGCGCGCGTGCTGCTGCACGATCTCGCCCAACTCCGCCAGCGCCGCGTACAGGCTTTTCAGGCGCTCGTTGCGCCGCTGGCGCTCGCGCCGGTCGGTCACGTCATGGAACACCAGCACGGCGCCGCGTGCTTCGCCATCATGTCCGCTGATCGGCGCAGCCGAATCCTCGATCGCCAGCACGCGGCCATCGCGGGCACGCAACTCGGTATGGTTGCCCAGCACCACCACGCGACCGGTCGCCAGGGCGCGCGCCACCGGGCAGGGTGCGGGCGAATCCTCGCCTTCCACCACGATGCGGAACACGAGTTCGATGGGCTGGCCCAGGGCTTCGGACGCTGGCCAGCCGGTGAGGCGCACCGCCTCCGGGTTCATGCGGCTGATGCGGCCGCGCGCGTCGGTGGCGATGACGGCGTCGCCAATGGAGGAGAGGGTCACGTCCAGTTCGTCGCGCTGGCGTCGCAGCCCGTCCAGGGCCTGCTCGCGGCCGCGTTCGGTCCGGCCGAGCTGGCGCAGGGCACTGGCGAACAGCCACGAGCCGGCTGCGAGCAGCCCGAAAAACAGCAGCAAGGTGCCCGCCAACTGCCCAGCCCAGCGCTGCAACAGGTTGCGCGTGGGCAGGTCGGCGCCGATGACGAAGGGGTAGTCGGGCACGCGGACATAGGCACCGACCATGTGCCGGTTCGCATTGTTGGCCACACCCGAGAACATGCCGGAACTGGCTTGAGGCTGGCCACGGATGGCGTCGAGCATGATGCCGTTCTGGGGTTGCCCGTAAGGCGAGCGCGGAGGCGGCGGAAAGCGCAACTGCAGCAGGCCGTCGTTGCGCAGCACGACGAAGGCCATGTCCTCTCCCGGTGCCTGTAACAAACCGAGCGCGCGCGGAAACACCGAGGATTGCGCCAGCACCAGCCATTCCTGCGGCAACGCCTTGCCGAGCGGCATCGCTCTCGCCCCCCCGGGTGACGGCGCCTTGGCGCCGCCGGGCACGGCGGAAAGTGGCAGGTATTCGAGTGCCATCCAGCGGCCGGAGGCACGCTCGTCAGGAATGGGGGGCCCAAGGCAGAAGGTCTTGTCGCGCAGGCAGGTGGCATAGGCGCTGCGGGTGAGCGGCGTCAGGTGTGTGTCCTGCAAGGGTGATGGTGGCAGCGCGCCACTGCGCGCGACGTAGCGGCCTTGGGCATCCACCAGGGCCACACCTTCAACCCCGGGCCGCTCGAGGAGGTAGGTGTCGAGCTGCTGCTGCGCCGTCTGCGGATCCACCAGCAGGCGCCGCCCGAGACGCTGCATGGCGTCCTCGCGTGCGCGCAAGGTCGAGCGCCACTCGATGGCGTACTCGGCAGCGAAGGCGCGCAAGCGCTCCTGGCTCTGGATGCGGATGTCTTGCCAGGCGCGCCAGGCGTTCCATGCCATGAACGCCGCTGCACACACGGCAATGCCCAGCCAGAGCCGCCTCAGGCGGCTGTGCAAATGTGAGCCCATGCGTGCCGCGGCATGGTGGTCGATCACGGAATCGATGGTGCGCTCGGGTGGTTGCGGGCTGGCGATGCCGATGATTAGAGCCTGCGCGCACAAGCTTGCAAATCCCCGGACATGCGGGGGGGCGAGCCAGGGCGAGGCGCCGCATGCCGCTCGTGCGTGCTGCGTCGCGCCAATGGACGTGGCGCCGCTATAAACTTCGCGCCATCGCGGCCTCGTGCCGTTGACAATCATCCAACGGGAAAGCCCATGAGCGAATCCGGAGTCCACGCGCACGCCCCGCACGAAGAGGCGGTGCATCACGCCAGCGAAGGCAAAAATCACACGTTGAACCAATGGGTCGCCATCTTCACCGCGCTGCTGGCTGCTCTCGGGGCCATCGTCAGCTACCAGGGCAGCCACCTCATGAACGAAGTGCTGCTGCACAAGAACGAGGCCGTGCTGAAAAAAGCCCATGCCACCGATGAATGGAATTACTACCAGGCCGTGAGCACCAAGCAGCACTTGATGGAACTGGCGCACGATCTGGCGCCGGCCGACAAGCAGGCCGGGATTGCAGCCAAGATCACCAAATACCAGGGCCAGAAGACCGAGATCAAGGCCCGCGCCGACGCGCTGGAAGCGGCGTCGAGCAAAGCCGACGAGGAGTCCGATCGCCTCAACCGTCCGCACACCGGCATGGCGCGCAGCCTGATCTTTCTGCAGATCGCCATTTCGCTGGCCTCGATCACCGCGCTCACCGGGCGCCGCTGGCTGTTCGGCGCCGCCATGCTCAGCGCCCTGGTCGGCGTTGGCTTGTGGGTGACGGCGCTGGGCTGGGTGGCGGCATGACGCCGCGTCGGCATGGCCCGCTGCCGCGGCTGGCCAAACGATGAGCGGCCCCTGGTGGTACGCCTGGGGCGGGCTCAACCACGCGCTGTTCCTCGCCATCAACCACGCCGGCGGCGGCTGGCTGTGGGACCACCTGGCGTTGTGGGGTACGGCCGCCGGGGACCACATGCTCTACCCCGTCTACGCCGCCGTGCTGCTGGCGCTGGCGCTGAAACGGCCCAACTGGCTTGCGGTGCAGGCCGTGCTGGTGTTCCTGGTGGCCTATCTGATCGACTGGGCCCTCGTCGCCGGCATCAAGCCCTGGCTCGACTTTCCCCGCCCGCCCAGGGCGTTGGGCGAGGCGGCGGTGCATATCCTCGGCCGCGCCGAGTACGCGCACAGCTTTCCTTCCGGCCACACCGCCTTTGCTTTCGTGCTGATGGCCAGCCTGCTGCCCGGCGCGCACTGGGTGCTCAAGGTCGTGCTGGTGGTGTTCGCGCTCTGGGTGGGGTGGTCGCGCATGGCGGTGGGGGCGCATTTCCCGGCCGACGTGCTGGGCGGTGCCCTCATCGGCTTGCTCTCGGCATGGCTGGCGGCGCAGGCGCTGCGGCTGCTGGGCTACGCGCGGGCGAAGCGTTGATCCATGCGCTGAGCGCGGCTTTCAGGCCGCGCAGCAGGACAGTTGCGTGACGTCGCGCGTGAAGGTCTGGGCGGCGAGCTTGAGACCCTCGACCATCGTGAGATAGGGGAACAGGGCGTCGGCCAGGTCATGCACGGACAGGCCTGCGCGCAGGGCCAGCGCCGCGGCCTGGATCATCTCCCCCGCCCCGTCGGCAACGATCTGGGCGCCGAGCAGCCTGCCGCTGCCGGCCTCGGCCACCAGCTTGACGAAACCCCGGGTGTCGAAATTCGCCAGCGCGCGCGGGACCTGATCGAGCGCGAGCACGCGAGAGTCCACGGCCAGCGCGGCGGCGCGCGCCTGCGTTTCGGTCAGGCCGACGGTGGCCACCTGCGGGTCGGTGAACACCACCGCAGGCATGGCCGCGAGGTCCAGGCGCGCCTGGCCGCCGAGCATGTTGGCAGCGGCACGCGAGCCGCTCGCCGCGGCCACGTAGACATATTGCGGCAGCGCGGTGCAGTCGCCCGCGGCGTAAATGCCCGCGGCGCTGGTGCGCAGGTCGGCGCCGACGACGATCTGCCCAGCCGCGTCCGCCTGCACGCCTGCGGCCTGCAGGTTCAGCGCGTCAGTGTTGGCCGTGCGCCCGGTGGCGACGAGCAGTGCCTCGGTTTCGCGCGGGCCGGCGCTGGTGTGCAGGGTGAAGCGGCCCGCCGCGTGGTCCACGGCGTGGCTGGCGGTGTGCAGCAGCACCTCCATGCCCTCGCCACGCAGGATGTCGGCCAGCACCCGGCCGATCAGCGGGTCTTCGCGCGAGAGCAGGCTGCTGCGCGCAACAACCGTCACCCGGCTGCCCAGGCGGGCGTAGGCCTGCGCCAGTTCGAGCGCGACGACCGAGGCGCCGAGCACCAGCAGGCGAGGCGGCACGGCATCGGCCTGCAACGCCTCGGTGGAGGTCCAGTACGGCGTGCCGGCAAGCCCGGGGAGATCGGGTCTGGCAGGTCTCGCCCCTGTGGCGATCAGGCAGCGGTCGAACGTCACCGTCTCCTCGCCGCCAGCGGCCAGGCGCACGCGCAGCGACGCAGGCCCGGCGAAGCTCGCCTGCCCCTGCACGCGGCGGATCGCGGCGTGGCGCGCGACCACGTTGTCGTATTTGGCGACCCGCAGTGCATCCACACGCGCCTGCTGTTGCGCCAGCAGCGCGGCGCGGTCGACGGCCGGCGCGCAGGGTGCGATGCCCGCGTCGAACGGGCTCGTCTTGCGGGTGTGCGCGACATGCGCGGCGCGGATGAAAATCTTGGACGGCACGCAACCCACGTTGACGCAGGTGCCGCCCAGCGTGCCGCGCTCGACCATCGTGACGCGCGCGCCCGCCTCGGCCAGACGGGTGGCCGCGGCCATGGCCGCCGAGCCGCTGCCGATCACGGCCACATGCAAGCCGCTTGCAGCATGCGCGGGCTGCCCTTGACCCGGAGCCGCGACAACCGGTGTCTTGCAGGGGATGGAACCGGACTCGGTGGCGCAGCAGTCGCGCAACGCGGAGCCAAGCTTCTCGGGCGCGTTCATCAGCGCTCGACCTTGACCACCTTGCTCGGATAGCCGGCGTCGGCCACCGCCTTGAGCAGGGCCGCGACCTGGGTCTTGCTGTCGTCGAACTGCACCTGCGCCGTCCTGGCGGGGAAATCGACGCTCACATGGCTCACGCCGGGCACGCCGTCGAGCGCTTTTTTCACCGTGATCGGGCACACCGGACAGGTCATGCCGGGCACCGCGAGTTGGGCGGTCTCGGTGGCGGCCCACGCCGGCAGCGCCACAACACAAAGGGAAAGGGCAAACAGGATGTTGCGCATGGAAGACTCCTTCGGTTCAGTAAAAGAACGGGGCGGCATACGGGAAAGCGAAGGCGATGGCGATCAACACCACCACCACCCAGAACACGGCCTTGTAAGTCGAGCGCACCCCCGGCAAGGCGCAAACCTCGCCGGGCTTGCATGCGGCGGCGGGCCGGAACAGGCGCCGGTACGCCAACGCCAACGCGACGAGCGCCGCACCGAGGAAGTACGGCCGATACGGTTCGAGCAGCGTGAGATCGCCGATCCAGGCGCCACTGACACCCAGCGACACCAGAATCAACGGCCCGAGGCAGCAGCTCGACGCCAGAATGGCCGCCAGGCCACTGGTCAGCAGCGCCGCCTTGCCCTGCGGCGCTTGCGGGGCAGGGTTCATTGCGTCCGTGTTCACCATCGGTCTCCTTGTCGGGATACGTCGAGGGTGGTAGTGTGATGCCGTAGTTCAGTACGGACGCAAGCGATGACGCAAACTGTTACACCCGAATCAGGCTTGAGCATTGGCCAACTGGCCGCCGCCGGTGCGGTGAATGTGGAAACCGTGCGCTTTTACCAGCGCCGTGGGCTGTTGGGCACGCCGGACAAGCGCTACGGCAGCATGCGCCGCTACAGCACCCAGGATCTGGTGCGCCTGCGCTTCATCAAGAGTGCGCAGCGCCTGGGCTTTTCGCTCGACCAGGTGACCGATCTGCTGCGTCTGCAAGACGGCACGCATTGCGACGACGCCCGCCGCCTGGCCGAAGCCAAGCTTGCCGACGTGCGCGACAAGCTCGCCGACCTGCAGCGCATCGAGTCAGCGCTCGGCACGCTGGTGGCGCGTTGCGCCGACCACGGCGGCAGCATCGCCTGCCCGCTGATCGAGTCCTTGCAATCGGGTTGAGCGGCAGGCGCCAGGGTCTGGCCACCGCGCCGCAACACCGCCAGCCTGCGCGCGTTCAATCTCCCGCCCAGGCGCGCTGAAGGATTGCCGGCAAATCCACCCCCTGTGGCAACACGCCGTAGATGCGCCCGGCGCGGCTGCAGCCCAGGCGGCTGGCGATGAACGCGTCGGCCACGAACGCGGGCGCGTGCTGGCGCAGCAGCACGGCCTGCACCAACAGCACCAGGTCTTGCGCCAGGGCGCGGGCTTGCGCCGGGTGGCGCAGCGCCTCGATGCGCAGCGCGTCCAACGCCGCCAGGGCGCGGGTCAGCGCGGCGTCGCCCTGGCAGGCGTCGGTCAGCCAATCCTGCAGCGCCTGCGCCGCTTGCGGCTCGCGCTGCAGGGCGCGCAGCAGGTCCAGCGCCATGACATTGCCCGAACCTTCCCAGATGGAATTGACCGGCGCCTCGCGCAGCATGCGCGCCAGTGGCTGCTCCTCCACATAACCGTTGCCACCCAGCACCTCCATGCACTCGCCCACGGCCTCGATGGCGCGCTTGCACACCCAGAGCTTGGCCGCCGGGGTGAGGATGCGGCGCATCGCGGCTTCCAGTTGGAGAGGGAAGGGTGGCAGAAGAGTGCCACCAGGCGGCAGCTCCGCAGTTGCCTGGGGAGGGGCGTTTGCGTCGCGATCAAACGCCGCGGCAAGACGCAGGGCCAGTGTGGTGGCGGCTTCAGTCTCCAGTGCCAGGTCGGCCAGCACGGCTTGCATCAAGGGCTGCTCGGCCAGATGTTTGCCGAAGGCGCTGCGCTGGCGTGCGTGGTGCATCGCTTGCACCAGGGCGGCGCGCAGCAGCGCCGTGCTGCCCAGCACATTGTCGAGCCGGGTGTAGGTGGCCATGTCGAGGAGGATGGGAATGCCGCGCCCGGGCTCGCCCACCAGCAGGCCCCAGGCGTCCTGGAACTCGACTTCGGCGCTGGCATTGGAGCGGTTGCCCAGCTTGTCTTTCAGACGCTGCACGCGCACCGCATTGCGCGTGGCATCGGGCCGCCAGCGCGGCACGTAGAAACAACTCAGGGCGTCGCTGGCATCGCGTGCCAGCACCAGATGGGCGTCGGACTGCGGCACCGAGAAAAACCACTTGTGGCCGACCAGGGCGTACTCCGCGCCACGCCCGCCCATGCCCAGCGGCCGCGCCAGGGTAGTGTTAGTGCGCAGGTCGGAGCCGCCCTGCTTCTCGGTCAGACCCATGCCGACCAGCATGCCGCGCTTGGCGGCCAGCGGCGCATCGGCGGGGTCGTAGTCGCGGCTGAACAGATGGGGCTCGAGCTGCGCCCATAGCACCGGCTCGCGCCGCAGGATGGGGATGCTGGCGAAGGTCATCGTCGTCGGGCACAGCGTGCCGGCCTCCACCTGGCCCTGCAGGAGATAGCCCGCCGCGCGCGCCACCTGCGCCCCGGTGCGAGGCTCGGCCCAGGCGGTACTGTGGAAGCCGCGCTGGAAAATACCGGCCATGACGTTGTGCCAGGCGGGGTGAAAATCCACCGCGTCGACCCGCCGCCCCTGTGGGTCGAAATTGCGCAACACCGGGCCGCAAGCGTTGGCCAGGCGCGCCTGCTCCAGCAACGCGGTGCGGCCCAAGTCGGCGCCGATGGCGAGCAGTGCGGCATCGGCCCAGGCCGCGCCTTCGCGCTGTGCGCCCTCGCGCAGCGCGGCGTCGGTGGCGTAGCGGTTGTAGTCGGCCAGCGGTTCCACCATATTGCCGACGTCGTGCGTGCTCCAGTTCATCGTGTCTCCAGTGGCCTCATGCATGGCCAGCCTGCGGTTTCTCCCTGCGTTATAGGCGGATTGCGCCGGCTCGTGCAAGTACCATGCAGCGTCTACCCATCTGTCCTCAAGGACGTCCGTCTCGATGCCCGTGATGTCGCACCGCGCCCGCCCGTTCCGCCCTTTGCCCCGCGCCCGGCGCGGTCAGCCATGAGCACGCGCAAATCCAGCCTGTTCGACATGCGCGCCGGAGCTGTGGACGCGCTGCACCTGGCGTTGAAAACCGCCGACATCGCCGCGCTGCAGGCCGCCCTGCAGCAGCGCTTCGACGCCGCGCCCGAATTTTTCGCCGGCGACGCCGTGGTGCTGGACCTGCGCCGGCTCGACGACGACGCCCGCCTGGACGTGAACGCCCTGGCCACCTGGCTCACGGGTTTGCGCCTGCGCCCCATCGGCGTGGTGGCCAACGAGGCCCAGGCCGGCTGGGCTGCTGCATCCCTGCCCCGGCTGGACAGCCACGCCGTCCCACGCAAGCCACCCACTGCCGAAGCCGCCGAAGCTGCCGACAGCTCGCGGACTACTCCGCAGCCCGGCTCGGCCGCACCCGGCACCGCGCCGCCGTCCGCGCGGTCCGGCGCCACCGCAGGCGCAGCACAGCCGCAGGCCGAAGCCGAGCCTGCCCATGCCACCCGGCTGATCGACAAGCCCCTGCGCTCGGGCCAGCGCGTGTACACCCCCGGCGACCTGATCGTGCTCGACGTGGTGAGCCACGGCGCCGAGATCATTGCCGGCGGCAATATTCATGTGTATGCCCCCCTGCGCGGCCGCGCCCTGGCCGGCGCCCATGGCGCCGAGGGCGCCCGTATTTTCAGCACCTGCTTCGAACCCGAATTGGTGGCCATCGCCGGGGTTTACCGCACCGCTGATCAGCCGCTGCCGGCCAGCGTCATGGGCAAGCCGGCGCATGTGCTGCTGGACGGCAGCGCCTTGCGCATCGAAGCGCTGAAACTGAAGTAATTCCGTCGCCCGGTCCCCTCAATCTTCAACCACCAACACCCAGCAACCATGGCCAGAATCATCGTCGTCACATCCGGCAAAGGTGGGGTCGGCAAGACCACCACCAGCGCCTCCTTCGCCACCGGCCTGGCCCTGCGCGGCCACAAAACCGCCGTCATCGACTTCGATGTCGGACTGCGCAACCTCGACCTCATCATGGGCTGCGAGCGCCGCGTGGTGTACGACTTCATCAACGTCATCCAGGGCGAGGCCAACCTCAACCAGGCGCTGATCAAGGACAAGCAGTGCGACAACCTGTTCGTGCTGCCCGCCTC
>DAIAZB010000097.1 GCA_027443745.1 Thiomonas sp.
CCCAGCGGCTGCTGGGCAGACAAGGCGGCGTAGCCGCGAACGGTCAGGGACATGATGGGTGGCTTCATCGTTGACGATACCCACACTCTAGGAGCTCAGGTTTATCTTGATAAGGTGGAATAATCGGCATGAGCTTATGAAAGGAACTCATCAATGTCGAGGCCCGACTTCAATGATCTGCTGGCCTTCGTCGCGGTTGCGCGCGAGCGCAGCTTCACCCGCGCCGCGGTGCAGATCGGGGTATCGCAATCGGCCCTGAGCCACCGCATGCGGGCGCTGGAGGCCGGGCTGGGCCTGCGGCTGCTCACCCGCACCACGCGCAGCGTGTCGCCGACCGAGGCGGGCGAGCGCCTGCTGCAGACACTGGTGCCGCGCTTCGAGGACATCACCACCGAACTCGCCGCGCTGCGCGAGCTGCAGGACAAGCCCGCGGGCACCATCCGCATCACCTCGGCCGGGCACGCGGCGGACACCATCCTGTGGCCCCGGCTCGGGCCGGTGCTGGCGCAATACCCGGAGTTGCAGGTCGAGATCTACGTCGATTACGGCTTCACCGACATCGTCGCCCAGCGCTTCGATGCCGGGGTGCGCATCGGCGAGAGTCTGGAGAAGGACATGATCGCCGTGCGCATCGGCCCGGATCAGCGCATCGCCGTGGTGGCCGCGCCGGACTACTTCGCCGGCAGGCCGACACCGCGCCGACCGCAAGACCTGGCGACGCACAACTGCATCAACCTGCGCCTGCCCAGCGGCAAGCTGCTGCCCTGGGAGTTCGCCCAGGGCGGGCGGCCGCTGAACGTGCAGGTGCAGGGGCAATGGACGTTCAACGCCAGCGCGCCCATCCTGCGCGCGGCGCTCGCCGGGGCAGGGCTGGCCTATGTGCCCGAAGACATCGCGCTGGAGCCCATTGCCGCGGGCCGTCTGCGCCGGGTGCTGCAGGCCTGGTGCCCGAGCTATCCCGGCTATCACCTGTACTACCCCAGTCGCCGGCAATCGTCGCGGGCGCTGGCCGTGGTGGTCGATGCGCTGCGCTACACCCGCTGACCCCGGGAGGGGAATCGGCGCGGAACCTCAAGCATCCGGCGCCATTCGAGCAGGCGCCGAAAAACGGCATGCGTCAGCGATTGTCGAGCGGCAGCGCCTGCGCCGCGAGGGGCTTCGGGTTTGCCTTGCGATTGAGCACCAGTGTGACGATGGCGGAGATGGCCAGCGTGGCCGCGACCACATACAAGCCGGCCGCATAGCTCCCCGTGGTGCTCTTGAGCCAGCCGATGGCGAAGGGGCCGACGAAGCCACCGAGATTGCCGATCGAGTTGATCATGGCAATGCCGGCTGCGGCGCCGGCGCCCGACAGAAACATGCTCGGCATGGCCCAGATCGGGGCCTTCGGCGCGCTGATGCCGATGTTGACGACCACGAGGGCCACGATCATGGCGACCGGGCCGCTGGCGTGGGCCGCGAGCGCGAGGCCGAAGCATGCCAGAACGCAGGGAATGACGATGTGCCAGGTCCGTTCGCCGGTTCGGTCGGAATGCACGGCCCACACGATCATGGCGACGATGGCGAGGATGCTCGGAATCGCGACGAGCAAACCCGTCTGGAATGCGCTGAATCCATATTGGTGAATCATCATTGGCGCCCACAAACCCAGCGTGTAGAGACCCGCCGACGTGCCGAAGTAGATGAGCGAGAGCGCAAGCACCCGAGGATCGCGCAAGGCGCGCATGGCGCCGGGCGTGTGTCCGGCAGTCCGAGCATTCTCGGCGGCCTCGGCACCCAGCTTGGCCATGAGCCAATCGCGCTCATCCGCATGCAGCCATTTCGCCTGGGACGGCGTATCGGTCATGAACTTGAGCACGACGAATCCGAGCAGGACGGCAGGCAGTGCCTCGATGATGTAGAGCAACTGCCAGTCGCTCAAGCCGGCAAAAGCGGGCATCTGCATGATCGCGCCGGATATGGGCGAGCCGATCACCGTCGAAATCGGCACCGCGGTCATGAACCACGCGGCGGCGGCGGCGCGTTGCTTCGCCGGGAACCACTGGCTCAGATAAAAGATGATGCCGGGAAA
>DAIAZB010000098.1 GCA_027443745.1 Thiomonas sp.
GCTTCAGGCCGGGGACGGCACCAGGGTGGATTGGCCGCCAAGATAGGGGCGCAAGGCATGGGGGATGTCGATGCCGCCGCTTTCCCGCTGGAAATTTTCCAGCACCGCAACCAGGGTTCGGCCGACCGCGAGGCCCGAGCCGTTGAGCGTGTGGACATATTCCGTCTTGCCCTGGGCGTTGCGGCTGCGTGCCTGCATGCGACGCGCCTGAAATGCGCCCATGTTCGAGCAGCTGGATATTTCGCGGTAGGTCTTTTGCGCGGGCAGCCACACTTCCAGGTCGTAGGTTTGCGCAGCGCCGAAGCCCATGTCGCCGGTGCATAGCAACATGGTGCGGTAGGGCAGTTCGAGCGCCTGCAACACGGCTTCGGCGTGGGCGGTGAGTTGCTGCAGCGCCTCGGCCGATCGTTCGGGCGCGGTGATCCACACCAGTTCGACTTTATCGAACTGGTGCTGGCGGATCATGCCGCGCACGTCACGGCCGTAGGATCCGGCCTCGGAGCGAAAACAGGGTGTGTGGGCGACGTAACGCAGTGGCAGTTGTTCGGGCGGGACGATGGCATCACGCACGAAGCTGGTGAGGGGAACCTCGGCGGTCGGGATGAGGTAGTGGGTGCCGAGTTCGCCGCGCGGCACGGCGAAGAGGTCGGCCTCGAATTTGGGCAACTGGCCGGTGCCGCGCATGGTTTCGGCGCTGACGAGGTAGGGCACATAGGCCTCGGTGTAGCCGTGGTGCTGGGTGTGCAGGTCGAGCATGAATTGCGCAAGCGCCCGATGCAGCCGCGCCATTGGCCCGCGCAAGACCGTGAAGCGCGCACCGGAGAGCTTGGTGCCGAGCTCGAAATCGAGTCCGAGAGGGGTGCCGACGTCGACATGGTCGCGCACGGCAAAGTGAACATCGCGTGGCTGACCCCAGCGCCGCACTTCGACGTTGGCCTTCTCGTCGGCACCCACCGGCACTTGCGCATCGGGCAGATTGGGCACGCCCATGAGCAGGTCGGAGAGCTCGGCCTGGATGGCCTCCAGGCGCGCGGCGGAAGCGTCCAATTCGGCTTTGATGGCACCGACCTGCCGCATCAACTCGGCAACGTCCAGTCCCTTGGCCTTGCATTGGCCGATGCTTTTGGAGAGTTGGTTGCGCTGTGCCTGAAGTTCCTCGGTGCGGGTTTGCAGGCGCTTGCGCTCTGACTCCAGCGCGCCAAAACGGGCGACGTCGAGGAACGGCTGGGGATGTTTGCGGGTGGACAGGCGTTGGACAACGCCATCCAGATCTTTACGCAGCAGATTGATGTCGAGCATGAAGGCAAAGGGTAGGGAGGGCGGAAACAATCAAGGCTGGGGTCCGGGCATCGCGCGCGATGCCGAGCGCCGGATACCGGGGGAGTTGGCCCCGCGACGTGCGGTACGACAGGGGCACGGCAATCACGTTGAGGTCGCAAGCTCGGTCGGTTTGTCGAGCTTGCCGCCCAGGCCCTTGGGCAGCGGAAATTGCACATGCTCGACAGCGCCTTCGAGGGTGCACACGTTGCGCGCACCCAGCTCGCGCAGGCGGGTGATGACTTGCTGGACCAGTTGTTCCGGCGCCGAGGCGCCTGCGGTCACGCCGACGCGCACGGCACCCTGGAGCCACGCAGCTTGCAAGTCAGCGGCGGTGTCCACCATGTAGGCGGGACGGCCGAGCCGGGCGGCGACTTCGCGCAAGCGGTTGGAGTTGGAACTGCTGGGACTGCCGACGACGATGACCACGTCGACTTGCGGCGCCATGAACTTCACCGCGTCCTGGCGGTTTTGTGTGGCGTAGCAGATGTCCTGTTTTTTGGGTTCATGCAACCGCGCATAGCGCATCTGCAGCGCCACGACAATTTGCGCGGCGTCGTCCACCGAGAGCGTGGTTTGCGTGACGTAGGCCACCTCAGCATCCGCAGGAAAGGGCAGTGCCGCGACATCGTCCGGGGTTTGCACCAGATGCACGCCGTCGGCCTGGCCCATGGTGCCTTCCACTTCAGGGTGGCCGGCATGGCCGATCATCACCAGGTGCAGGCCGGCGCGGCGCATCTTGACCACTTCCACATGCACTTTGGTGACCAGCGGACACGTGGCGTCGAACACCTTGAGGCCGCGGGCTTCGGCCTCGCGCCGCACCGCCTGCGACACGCCATGGGCAGAGAACACCAGGGTGGAGCCGGGGGGGACATCCGCCAGCTCGTCGACGAATACGGCACCCTTGGCGCGCAGGCTTTGCACCACGGTGGTGTTGTGGACGATTTCGTGACGCACATAGATGGGGGCGCCGAACAGGGCCAGCGCGCGCTCGACGATGTCGATGGCGCGATCGACACCGGCGCAAAAGCCGCGTGGACTGGCGAGCAGGACCTCGATGTCGGGCCTGTGGGACGGGTCGGATGGGTTCATCGTGGAACTGGCGTGGCGAGCGTGAGACCTTGCGTCAGAGGTGGGCCAACTCGAACGTTGGAATTCGGGCCTGCCGACACTTAAAGCACCCCCAGAATGCGGACCTCGAACACCACGGTTTTCCCGGCCAGCGGATGGTTGAAATCGAGTTCGACCCAGTCGTCCCCGGTCTGGCTGACCGTGGCTGCTGCAGGAGCGCCGTTGCTCGCCGCCAGCGCCGCGAGTTGCACGGTGTCGCCAGGGCGCAGGGCAATATCTTGCGGAGTGTGTGATTGCAGCGCGGCACGTGGGACACGCTGCACCCGGGCGGCATCGACAGGACCGAAGGCAGCCTCGGGCGCAAGCTCGAAGCGCGCATCCGTTCCCTCCGCCAAGCCCAGCAAGCACGCTTCGAGAGCCGGAGCAAGTTGTCCGGCGCCCAGAGTGAGCGTCGCCGGGCGGTGACTGAATGTGTTGACCCAGTCACGCCCGTCCTGCGCGGCGAGGCGGTAATGCAAGGTCAACAGGGAATCGGCATGTACACAGGCCACAGTCTTTAAACTCCAAAAGCAAACCATGATTGTAGGGACGCCCTTATGGCCACACGCATCGCCGATCTGCCTGCCGACACGCGCCCGCGCGAGAAGCTGCTCGCCCATGGGGCGCAGGTCCTGGCCGATGCGGAGCTGGTGGCGCTGCTGCTGCGTACCGGAGTGCGCGGAGCCAGCGCCATCGATCTCGGCGCGGATCTGATCGCCCGTTTCGGCGGCCTGCATGGCCTGTTGCATGCGAACCCCGTGCAACTGCGCGCCATCAAGGGCCTGGGACCCGCTAAATATGCCGAGCTGGCCGCGGTGCTCGAACTGGCGCGGCGCGCGCTGGTGGAGCGCATGGCCGAGCGCGCCATGCTCGACAGCCCACAGGCCGTGCGCGACTACCTGCGCCTATGGCTCGGCGGGCAGGAGGTGGAAGTGTTCGCGGCGCTGTTCCTCGACACGCGCCACCAGCTCATCCGCGCCGTGGAGCTGTCGCGCGGAACCTTGGCCCACACCAGCGTCTATCCTCGCGAGGTGGTGAAGCAGGCGCTGGCACTGAACGCCGCCGCCCTCGTCATCGCCCACAACCACCCCTCGGGAGTGGCAGAACCGTCGGCAGCCGATCGGCACCTGACCGATCACCTCAAATCCGCCCTTGCCCTGGTTGACGTGCGCCTGCTCGATCACTTTGTGGTGACGCGGGAAAAGGTGCTGTCTTTTGCCGGTAGCGGGCTGCTGTAAGGCGGCGCAGGAGCACAGGTCCATGTCCGGCATTCGTGATGTGCGCAAACTGCGCAACGCCATGCAGCACCAAACCCGGGGAGCGCCTCGCGGCTTGGCGTCGGCAGCCGACCGACAACGCCAGCCGGCACCGCAGCCCGAGAATCAGGCCGTGCGCGACGTCCGGCCACGGGAAGCCCGGGAACGCCCTGACCGTGATGAAAGCACCCTGTTTCGCCAGGCTGTGGCCGGTGCCAAACCGCTGGCGCCGAGCGACCGCGCCGACCTCAGTATGCCGGCACCGCCTGCCGTACCGCGGCAGCATCTGCTCGACGAACAGGCCGCGCTGGCGGAGTCGTTGTCCGATGCGGTGGATGTGGACAGCTTGCTGGAAACCGACGCCACCTTGTCCTTTCGCCGTCCGGGGATCGGCCCCGACGTGGTGCGCAAGCTGCGCCGCGGGCATTGGGTGATCCAGGACGAACTCGACCTCCACGGCCTGCGCAGCGACGAGGCGCGTGAAAGCCTCTCGGCCTTCATCCATGAAGCTCAGGCCGCAGGGCGCCGCTGCGTGCGTGTCATCCACGGCAAGGGT
>DAIAZB010000099.1 GCA_027443745.1 Thiomonas sp.
CACGATGAACAACTTCACCTTCGGCAACGCGCATCACCAGTATTACGAAACCATCGCCGGTGGTTCCGGCGCTGGCGGCGTGTTCGACGCGCAGGGCCGGCTCACGGGCGGCTTCGACGGCACGGCGGTGGTGCAGACCCATATGACCAACTCGCGACTGACCGACCCCGAGGTGCTGGAGTCCCGCTATCCGGTGCTGTTGGAGAGCTTTGCCCTGCGTGAAGGTTCAGGCGGAGCGGGGCGCTGGCGCGGTGGCGACGGTGGCGTGCGCCGCATCCGCTTCCTCGAGGCGATGACCGCATCCATCCTGTCGAACGGCCGCAAGATGGCAGCTTTCGGCATGGCCGGCGGCCAGCCTGGGGCGCTGGGCATCAACCGTGTCGAGCGGGCGGACGGGCAGGTCGAGGCACTGGGGGCCACGGCCTGCGTGGATATGCAAGCCGGGGATGTGTTCGTCATCGAAACCCCCGGAGGTGGAGGTTTTGGCGAAGTCGGTGATTGAGCAAAAGCGCGGCCCGGCGCCGCAGCTCGCGCTCAGCGCTGCGCCACCTTCAAGTCATGCCGGAACGAGGTGTGGATGGAGTAGCGCAGCGAACGCTTGGTCGTGCGTGTGATTTTGCGTCGATCGGCCACTCGCACGATGCGGCGTTTGTCACGCTGCGCCAGGATGAGCTCATGCTGCTTGAACACCGGCCGGCGCGAGTACACGACGATGATGGAGCGCGGCCGGAACCGGCCGCCTTCGGCAATGTGGTTCCACTGCGCCACTTCGGCCGGGCTCAAGCCGTAGCGGTGCGCCACGGTGAAGGGCGTGTCGTTCGGCCCGGCGATGAGGCGCTGGCGCCGACCCGGGGGGATGTCCGGAGCCAAGGCCAGCACGGCGTTTTCCACCGCGTGCCGGCTCACGTTCCGGTCGTCCTGCGGCGGTTTGGGAATGAGCAAGGTCGAACCCGCCTTCACCAGCGTGCGCAGAGGAATGTTGTTGACGTCGCGCAACGTGGCCTCGGTGAGGTGAAGGTTGCGGGCCAGTTGGAACGGTGTGGCCGTGACAGGGACGCGATAAGTGGTCCACGTCGACAGCGCGCCCCGGTAATCGGCAACGGCCTGCTCGAACGCCGTCGCATTGTCATAGGGCAAGAGGATCTGTGGCTTGGTGGCCGCCAGGATGACGGGCTTGTTGTACGAGGGGTTGAGCGAGCGGAATTCGCGCACCGTCATGTTGGCGAGCTTGGCTGCCAGATCCACGTCGATGTCCTGGGTGATGGTGACGGGTTTGAAATAGGGGTGGTCGGGGACGTCCGGCAGGGTGATGCCATACTTCGCCGGGTCGGCGATGATGTCTTTCACCGCTTGCAGTTTCGGGTAATAGTTGCGCGTCTCGATCGGCATGTTCAGCGCGCCATAACTCACCGGAAGTCCCTTGGCCTGGTTGTAAGTCATGGCGCGCTGCACTCCGCCTTCGCCCCAGTTGTAGGCCGCCAGCGCCAGTTGCCAATTGCCGAACATGGCGTGCAGTTTGGTGAGGTAGTCCAACGCAGCCTTGGTCGAAGCCATGACATCGCGCCGATCGTCCTGGAACATGGTCTGCTTCAGCTTGAAATGCTTGCCCGTGGAGGGAATGAACTGCCACATTCCCGAGGCTTTGGCTGATGACATGGCGTCGGGGTTGAAGGCGCTTTCGACGAAGGGCAGCAAAGCGAGTTCGGTGGGCAGGTGACGGCGCTCGACTTCCTGCACGATGTAGTAGAGGTATTTGCGCGAGCGCTCGGTCATGCGGGCGACATAGTCGGGCCGGGTGCTGTACCACTGCACGGCCTGGTTGACGTAGGGGACCATGGCCGGGCCGTCCATGTCCGGAATGGCGAAGCCGGCGCGTATGCGCTGCCAGATATTGCTGTAGAGCACATCGGCATGGTCGGCTGCCTGTTTGGCGGCCTGCATCTCCATGGCGTCGTCGCGGGCGATTTGCGCCGCGTCCGGCGGCGTGGCCAGCGGTCCTTGCTGGATGGCGGAGGGGTTTTGTCCGAGTGCCGTGGCCGAGGTGTCGGTCGACCAGGATGATGAGGCTGAGGAAGTGGATGAGGGCGGGACGGCGGCGCAACCGGCTGCCATCACAACCACTGCAGCCAGGGCCCAGAATTTCAGTCGTCTCAATCGGTGCATCCTGTGGTCCTCAGAAATCGTTTTTCCACTGCCGCATCAGTGTGAAAGCTTCGATGCGGTCGGCCGGCTCGTGCCCTGCATGCGCCGTGAGTTGGGCCTGGACTTCGGGCTCGCTGACGCGCAGGAAGGGGTTGACATGCCATTCCTGCTCCAGCGTGCTGGGCAGGGTCGGTTGGTTTGCTGCGCGCTGCCTGAGGCACCACTGCGCGTAATCCTGCATTGCCGCGTTGCCGGGCTCAACGTGCCGCGCGAATTGTAAGTTGCTCAGGGTGTATTCATGGGTGCAGAACACACGGCTGTCGCCGGGCAGGCTGCCCAGACGGTCGAGCGAATGCAGCATCTGGCTGGGAGTGCCCTCGAACAAGCGACCGCATCCGGCCGAAAACAGGGTGTCGCCGCAGAACAGCAAACGTTCGCCCGGACCGCCATCGGCGAAGTAGGCGATATGTCCGAGGGTGTGCCCCGGTACCTGCAGAATGTCGAACGCGAGATCAAAACCGGACGGGGCGACACGGTCGCCATCGTGCAGCGGGTGGGTCATGCAGGGGATGGGTTCGGCTGCCGGACCCCACACCGGAACCTGCCTGGCGCGCAGCAGATCGGCGATGCCGCCGGTGTGGTCCGCATGGTGGTGGGTGACTAGAATGCCTGCGAGTTCCAACCCTTGCGCCTTGCAGGCCGTCTCCACAGGGCCGGCATCACCCGGGTCCACCACCAGCGCGCGATGCGTGTCGTGGATCATCCAGATGTAGTTATCCCGAAAGGCTGGCAGCGCGACGATATGCATGCGAATCCCGAAGTCAGCGCGAGTATAAGTCTCGACTCGTGGTTGAAAACCCCGAGCGGACGCTATGCCTTGCGCTGGGAGCAGGAGCAACTGGACCGCGTCGTGGCAGACATCTTCGGCTTTCATGCAGTGCAACTCGGGCTGGCTGCGCTGCATGCGCTGTCCCACAACCGCATGCCGCATCGCTGGCTGGCTCAGGGGGCCCCCAACGGCCAGCAGATGCTGCGCAACAGGCCGCTGCTCTGCCAGGATTTGCTCCAGGCCGAACCATCCCCTATCTACACCGATCCGCAATTCATCACGGCTGCTTCGGCGCAGCCCCGGCTCGGCCCGGCCGCTGCCGAACTGGCGCAAGCGGTGCCTGCCGCGCACGGAATCGAGGCTCTGGTGTGTGAGTTCACCGACCTGCCATTCGCCACGCAAAGCCTGGATCTGGTCGTGCTGCCGCATGCGCTCGAAGTGGTTTCCGACCCGCATGCCTGCCTGCGCGAAGTCGACCGCGTCATGGTCGCCGGCGGGCAAGTCGTGATCACCGGCTTCAATGCCTTGAGCCTGTGGGGCGCACGCCAGGCTTTTGGCCGCCTCGGCGGCCCGCTCTACCTGCCGCAGCAAGGAGAATTCATCTCGCCAAGGCGCGTGCGCGACTGGCTGCGTCTGCTCAGCTTCGAGGTCACGGCGGGGCGTTACGGCTGCTATCGCCCTGCCGCCTGCACCCAACCCTGGCTGGACCGATGGCGCTTCATGGAGAAGGCCGGCGACCGCTGGTGGCCCATGCTGGGCGCGGTGTACATGCTCGTGGCCACCAAGCGCGTGCGCTCCATGCGCCTGGTCGGCAAGGCGTGGAAGTCGCCGCGCGAAAAGGCTCGCGCCCCGCAACCCGTGGCCCACGGACGCGATGCGCTGGGCTCGCTCCGGCACCCTGAATCAACCCCCAAGCACCATGAGCACATCCTCTGACAAAACCGTTCATGCGTATACCGATGGCGCCTGCAAAGGCAACCCGGGTCCCGGTGGCTGGGGGGTGCTGCTGCAAGCCGCCGGTGCCCGCAAGGAGTTGTTCGGCGGTGAGGCCCTGACCACGAACAACCGCATGGAATTGATGGCCGCCATCATGGCCCTCGAGTCGCTGCGCAAACCCAGCGAGGTGCAGTTGTTCACCGACTCCCAATATGTACTCAAAGGCATGACCGAATGGCTGCCGGGGTGGAAGGCTCGCGGCTGGAAAACGGCGGACCGCAAGCCGGTGAAGAACGTCGATCTCTGGCAACGGCTGGAGCGGGCGCTTGCGCCGCATGCCGTGCAGTGGGTTTGGGTGCGTGGGCACAACGGTGACGCGGGCAACGAAGCCGCCGACGCCTTGGCCAACCGGGGCGTGGATAGCGTGTTGCGCGCGGCCTGAACGGCACGGATCGCCCCTTTTTTCAAAGCTTCGCCATGACACGTCAAATCGTTCTCGACACCGAAACCACCGGGCTCAACCCGGCATCCGGCGACCGCATCATCGAGGTGGCGGCGGTCGAATTGTTCAAGCGCCGCAGGTCCGGGGCGCGTTTTCAGCGGTACGTCAACCCGCAGCGCCCCAGCCATCCGGATGCCTTGCGCGTGCATGGCCTCACCGAGGAATTCCTCGCCGACAAGCCCCTGTTCGGGCAGGTGGTGACCGATCTGCTCGACTTTGTGCGGGACGCCGAAGTCATCATCCACAACGCCGCTTTCGACGTTGGTTTTCTCGATGCCGAGCTCGACCGTCTCGGGCTGCCGCCCTTCACCCAGCATTGCGCAGGCATCACCGATTCACTCACCCTGGCGCGCACCCAGTTCCCCGGCAAATTCAACAGCCTCGACGCCCTGTGCAAGCGTTTCGGTGTGGACAACACCCGGCGGACCCTGCATGGAGCCTTGCTGGACGCCGAATTGCTGGCCGAGGTGTACGTCTGGCTCACGCGAGGCCAGGACAGCCTCGTGATGGAGCTCGACGGTCCCGAGCAGCTTGCCGAGTCCGATCCGGTCGACCTCGGCGGCATCGTCCTCCCCGTGCAGTTCGCTGACGACGCCGAACTGCAAGCCCACGCGGCCATTCTCCAAAGCCTCGACAGCAGTTGCGTATCCGGCTCGATCTGGAAACTCGGCCCCGCCAGCCCTCTGACTGCCTGACAACGCCGACGAAGCGGTCCGAGTCCAGATTGGTGGGTTTGCAGCCATCCACCGGGCTCATGCATGAACCCGGTGGAATAATGCTTGCACCATGACAGTGCCGACCTTCCTGACTTGGCTGCGGGTGGCAGCCATTCCGCTCATCCTCGGTGTGTATGCGCTGCCGCATGGTTGGCTGGCGCTGCCGGATCGCAACCTGATCGCCACGGTGCTCTTCATCCTGAGCGCCATCACCGACTGGTTCGATGGTTTTCTCGCGCGCCGCTGGAACCAGACTTCCGCCTTTGGCGCCTTCCTCGACCCGGTGGCCGACAAGCTGATGGTGTCGGCCGCATTGCTGGTGTTGTTGGAACTCTCGCGTATCGGCGCGCTGGTGGCGCTCATCATCATCGGGCGCGAAATCGCCATCTCCGCGTTGCGTGAATGGATGGCGCGCATCGGCCAGTCGCGCAAGGTGGCGGTGAATTGGCTGGGCAAGGTGAAGACGGCCACGCAGATGGTGGCCATTCCATTCCTGCTCTACGACGGCCGTCTGTTCGGCCTCATTCCCACGTCCCTGTGGGGAACCTGGCTGCTGGACATTGCCGCGGCGCTCACACTCTGGTCCATGCTGTACTACTTCAAGCTGGCGCTCACGAGCATCGAGCTGTCGGAATGAAGGCCGTCCTGAATGTTCCGCCTCGGGATGCACAAGCTCCATGGGCAAACCTTGCTCTGCGTCTCATGCCCTGGGTTTTCGTCGTCATCTGGAGCACGGGGTTCATCGTCGCGCGCTACGGCATGCCCTACGCTCCGCCACTGAAATTTCTCTGCCTGCGTTACAGCGCCTCGCTGGCACTGTTGCTGCTCGTGGCGATGGGCCTGCGCGTGCGCTGGCCGCAGTCGCGCCGCCAGTGGCTGCACCTGGCCATCGTCGGTCTGCTGATGCAAGCGGGCTATCTCGGTGGAGTCTGGGCTGCGGTCAAGCATGGCATCGGTCCGGGCACGGTGGCGCTCATCGTCGGCCTGCAGCCCCTGCTCACGGCTCTGCTCGTATCGCTGGCCGGACACAAGGTCCGGGCGCTGCAGTGGCTGGGCCTGTTGCTGGGCTTCGCCGGGCTGGGCCTGGTGGTGGCGCGGCAACTGGAGCAGGGCGCGCTCTCGGGCACCAACCTGGGGCTGGCGCTGTTCGCCCTGTGCTGCATCACTGCCGGAACCCTGTGGCAAAAGCGCTATGTGGTCACCACGCCGGTGTGGACAGCGGCCGCCGTGCAGATTGGCGCAGCCTTGTTGGTCAGCTTGCCGTTCGCACTGCTCGAGGCCGAGCCGGTGGTGTTCAATATGCAACTCATCGGCGCCCTGGCGTGGTCGGTGCTGGCCCTCACGCTGGGCGCGAGTTCCCTGCTTTACCTGTTGATTCAGCGCGGTGCGGCGGTGCAAGTCACCAGCCTGATCTATTGGGTGCCCCCTGTGACGGCGCTGATGAGTTGGTGGCTGTTCCACGAGCGCCTCGGGCCAGCCACCTGGGCCGGCATGGCTCTGGTGGCCGCCGGCGTGCTGGCGGTGACGCGTTCCAGGGCGTGACGCCGCATATCACGGATGTCATTCACGATTTGATTCAGGAGATTGATTCATGCCGTCCGATGCATCACACAAGCAGCCCTCGAAACCTTTGCGCATTGCCGTGATTCCCGGCGATGGCATCGGTCTGGAGGTGGTTCCCGAGGGTCTGCGCGTGCTCGAAGCCGCAGCCCGGCGGTTTGATCTCCGGCTCGACCTGCGCCATTTTGACTTTGCATCGTGCGATTACTACCTGCGCCATGGCCGCATGTTGCCGGATGACTGGAAGGAGCAACTCGCCGGCTTCGATGCGATTTTTTTCGGCGCCGTGGGTTGCCCCGAAAAAGTGCCGGACCACGTCTCCTTGTGGGGCTCGCTGCTGCAGTTTCGCCGCGAGTTCGATCAGTACGTCAACCTGCGCCCGGCGCGTCTCATGCCCGGCCTGCGTTCCCCACTCGCCGGTCTGATGCCGCGTGATATCGATCTACTCATCGTGCGCGAGAACACCGAGGGCGAATATTCCAACGCCGGTGGGCGCATGTTCGCCGGCACCGCCCGCGAAATGGCGTTGCAGGAAACCGTGATGACACGCCACGGCGTGGATCGCGTGCTGCACTTCGCCTTCGACCAGGCGGCGAAGCGCCCGCGCCGGTTGTTGACCTCGGCCACCAAGTCCAACGGCATCTCCATCACCATGCCCTTCTGGGACGAACGCGTGGCTGCGGTGGCGGCCGAACACACGCTGGTTCGCTGGAACCAGTTCCACATCGACGCGCTGTGCGCCCGCCTGGTGCAGCGTCCGCAGGAGTTCGACGTCATCGTCGGCAGCAATCTGTTCGGTGACATCCTGAGTGACCTCGCTCCCGCGCTGTGCGGCACGCTGGGCATCGCGCCTTCGGCCAATCTCAATCCCGAGCGCAACTTCCCATCACTGTTCGAACCGGTGCATGGCTCGGCTCCGGATATCGCCGGTCGAGGTATCGCCAACCCTATTGGCCAGATCTGGAGCGCGGCTCTGATGCTTGATTTCCTGGGCCATCCCGAGGCCGCCAGCGCCATGGTTGCCGCCATCGAGGCCGTGCTTGCGCCCGGCAGCGGCGCACCGCAGACGCCCGACCTTGGCGGCAAGAACACGACTCAGGATCTGGGCAATGCCATTGCCCAGACTGTGCGCCACAGTTAATCTGAATTGACACGGTGGAGTGGCGTCGTTCTAATGCAATCGGCGGCTGCACTTAAAATCACGGCGGCTGCTAACCCAGCGATCACCCATCACCATTGCGCCTGTTTGCGCCTTGCACTTGCAGCGTCGGCTTGCGCCGTTTCGAAAGCCGGCACATCCTGTCTTTGAACCATCCTTACGAGGGGGCTAGAGTGAATAAAACAGAATTGATCGAACACATCGCCAAGAAATCTGACATCTCCAAGGCCGCTGCCACGCGCGCACTGGACTCGATGATCGAGGGTGTGAAGGTCACGCTCAAAAAAGGTGACACGGTCACCCTCATCGGTTTCGGCACCTTTGCCGTCACCAAGCGTCCGGCTCGTACCGGCCGAAATCCACGAACCGGCGCAGCCATCAAGATCAAGGCGGCGAAAGTTCCGAAGTTCCGTCCGGGCAAGGGCTTGAAGGACGCATTGAACTGAACCGTGCAGCGGCAAGCCGTGTTTGCTGAACGCAGTCATGAGGCCCATCCGCCGCTTGGCTGTCGACGTTTCGGGTGCTTAGCTCAGTTGGTAGAGCGGCGCCCTTACAAGGCGTAGGTCGGGGGTTCGAACCCCTCAGCACCCACCAGATCGAGCCGGCCCGTCACGCGGTTTGATCAGCACCCGAGGCGAACAACGATTGTTCGCCTTTTCTTTTTTGACGTTTCCAATCACAGCTGCGAGTTGATCGCACACGACGAGCCACCCCATGTTTGATTTCGTCCGCAAGCACACCAAGCTGTTGCAGGTTCTTTTGTTCCTGCTCATCTTTCCGTCCTTCGTGTTGTTTGGCATCCAGGGCTATGACAGCTTCAACAACAATGGCAGTCTCGCAGCCAAGGTCGATGGCATTCCCATCAGCATGCAGCAACTCGACAACGCCCAGCGCAGCGAGATTGCGCGCATGCAGCAATCGCTCGGAGCGTCGGCCGACATCAAGAGCCTGGACACGCCCGAGGCCAAGCTGCGCACGCTCGACGGACTGATCCGGCAGACTTTGTTGCAGGTGGCCGTGCGCAAACAGCACCTGGCTGTGAGCGACAGCCAGGTGCAGCAGGCCATTCTTCAGATTCCGCAGATCGCCGCTTTGCGCAAGCCCGATGGCAGCTTTGACGTCGAGGCCTATCGGCAACTCGTCGCGGCGCAAGGCATGACGACGGCCCAGTTCGAAGACCAGGTGCGCGAACAACTGCTGCTGCAACAGGCCGTGGATGGGATCGCCCAGCCGGTGATCGAAAGCAAGGCCATCGCCGGCCAGCTTTACGACTGGCAAAACCAGAAGCGCCAGGTGCGTCTGGCGCTCTTCAGCACGCAGGACTACCTATCTCAGGTCCAACCAAGCGCCGCGCAAATCGAAGCGTTTTACAAGGATCACACCGTGCTGTTCCAGTCGCCGCAACGTGCCGACATTCAGTATGTGGTCCTGAGCCTGAACGCCGTGCGCCAGGGCATCGTCATCACCCCGGCGCAGGCGCAGGCCTATTACACCCAGCACATCGCCGAGTTCAGGACGCCAGAGGAGCGCAAGGCCAGTCACATCCTTATCACCCTGCCGCCCAACCCCACTGCGGCACAGGTGCAGGCGGCCAAGACGAAGGCAGATGCCATCCTGGCCGAGGTGCGCAAGGACCCGGCCCAGTTCGCTGCAATTGCCAAGCGTGATTCGCAAGATCCCGGCTCCGCGGCACAAGGCGGCAACCTCGGCTATTTCACGCAAAACGCCATGGTCAAGCCCTTCGCTGACGCCGTGTTCGCCATGAAGAAGGTGGGCGACATCGTTGGACCTGTGCAGTCTCCCTATGGCTTTCACATCATCGAGCTGACAGGCATCAAGCCCGCCGAGCAAAAGCCGTTTGCGCAGGTTCAAAGCAGCATTCAGGCGCAATTGCAGAATCAAGAGGCCCAGAGGCGTTTTCCCGAGATGTCCGACAAATTCAGCAATCTCGTTTACGAAGACAGCCGCAGCTTTGCGCAAGTCGCCACCAAGTACCACCTCCAGGTGCTGACTGCGGAAAACGTGAGCCCAACGCCCAAGGAGACAGGCGACAGCAAGTCCGATCCGCTTGCGAATGCCGCTTTCCTCAAGGCCGTTTTCAGCAGCAACAGCATCCGCGACAGGCGCAACATCTCTGCGGTCGAGATCGCCCCCAACACCTTCGCCTCGGCCCGCATCCTGAAGTACCAGCCGGCTGCCACGCTGACCTTTGCCCAGGCGCAGGATCAGGTGCGCGCTTTACTGGTCGCCCAGCAGGCTGCCGCATTGGCCGTCAAGGCCGGCGAACAGGCACTGGCTGCCGCGCAACAAGGCAAGGCCATGCCGGCATGGGGTTCGCCGGTTGAAATTTCCCAATCGCAAGCAACGGCCCCGCCCGGCGTGCCCGCAGCTGCGGTCACGGCAGCCTTCCAGCTTCCCGCGGCAAAGCTGCCGGCTCTGACGGGACTGCCCCTGCCGGGACAGGCTGGCTACGCCATCGTCTCGGTCGACAGCGTGAGCAAGGCCAAGCCCGATGCCGAGCAACTGCGCGCGCAACAGGGCGCCATGAGCCAGTTGCTGTCTCAGGGCGTGACCGAGGCTTATATCGACAGCCTGAAAAAGCGCTACGGCGTCGAGGTGCTGTACAAAGTTTCGCCTCAGGCCCATTCCTGAACCAGCTTCGCCAAGGCAGGACAACACCCATGTCCCGCCTATAATGACGAGTTCTGCGGTGGCTGTAGCTCAGTTGGTAGAGTCCAGGATTGTGATTCCTGTCGTCGTGGGTTCGAGTCCCATCAGCCACCCCAATCAATTCAAGCGCTTAGCCCGGCCCAACCCGCCGGGCTTTTTGTTGCCCGGCGTGCGTGTAGCCGCCATGTGGCTTTTGCGCGGAAATGGCCGGGCGTGCGTTCATCAGGCGCTGCTGGCGCAGGAAAACACTCAGGCACCTTCTTGCCCTGCGCAGGCAGGTTGCACTGCTTCGCGCTGTGTCGAATCTGCACCAAGTTCTGGCGCTGGTTCCGGATGCGAAGCCGAGGCCTGGTTCGAGTCTGGACAGGGGCAGCACACGCTGCCAGGCCGGGCAGGTTCAAGCCCGCTCGAAGACGGCCATGGACTCCACATGCGAGGTGTGCGGGAACATATTCACCACCCCGGCTGATCGCAGGACATATCCTGCCTGGCGCACGAGCAGGCCTGCGTCGCGCGCCAGTGTGGCGGGGTTGCAGGAGATGTAGACGATGCGCGAGGGCAGGTTGAAACCTCCGCGTCGGTGATCCGCAACCTGGATACCCGCGACTTGCACATCGGCCAGCGCCTTACACAGGGCCAGGGCACCTTCGCGAGGCGGATCGATCAGCCATTTGTCGAACCGGCCGAGTTGCAGCAGGGCCTGGGCGTCCATCCCGAACAGATTGTGAACCTCGAAACGGGTGCGCTCGGCCAAGCCGTTGTACGCCGCGTTGTCTCGTGCGCGCTGCACCAGCGCTTCGCTGCCTTCCACGCCCAACACGGAAGCGGCGCGCGTGGCCAGCGGCAGGGTGAAGTTGCCCAGCCCGCAAAACCAGTCAGCGACATGTTCGTTCGATTGGGGCGCCAGCAACCGCAGCGCGCGCGAAACCAGCGCCTGGTTGATGTGGTGGTTGACCTGGGTGAAGTCGGTGGGCTTGAAAGGCATGCGCACACTGAACTCGGGCAAGGCGTATTCGAGCCCGGGAGTTTGCGGCTCCAGCGGCGCCGCGGTGTGCGGGCCGCCGGGTTGCAACCACCACTGCACGCCATGCTTCGCTCCGAACCGGGCCAAAGCCTGCCGATCGGTGGGCCTGAGTTCCTGCAGGTTGCGCAGCACCAGAACGGTTTGTGCG
>DAIAZB010000100.1 GCA_027443745.1 Thiomonas sp.
AAATGGTCTTGCCTGCACCGGTCGGTGCCACGCCGAGGGTGTTGCCGTGTGCCTTCAAGGCCGTAACGCAGCGGGTGACGAATTCCCGTTGCCGTGGACGCAGCATCATCGGAGGTTCTCCTTATTGTGCCCATGCGGGACGGGTGGGAACCGCCGGCAAAGATGGCGTGACGTTCTGCGGTGCAGAGTGCACATGGCTGGGCATGCGCACTGGCTGCCCCATCAGGGCGGCGTATTCCTTGTGATCCGGCTGAATGGCTGCTTTGATGACGTTCTTGTCCTGGCCGTTTTGGTCCTTGTCCCAGTCGACCTTGCCGAGAAACTCGATGCCATCGAGATCAGCGAATCCACTGATGCGGCGCGCGTTCTGTGCGACAGGACTGCCATCATTGGGGTGAACACCACGCGCCGAGTTGAGGATCGCCTTGACGAAAGTCCGGCCCATGTTGGCCCACTCTGGTCCCTTGGGGCTGTGCAGGCCGATGAGCGACCACATTTTGCGACGGGCGAATTCTCCGTTTGTCACGACAAACTCGCAGTTCAGGTAAACAGAACCGGTATTGTCATTGCGCGTGGCATAACCGCCAGTCCAACCTTGGGATGCGTCGTCAAAACCCCCGGGTTTGATGGTCATGCGCACCGGTACCAGTGTGCCCTTGGGGATCGGGTCGAAAGAGGTCTGTTCGGAAGCGGAATTGAAATCGAAGTAGGTCATGATCAGGACTCCTGGGTCGGAATGGATTCGGGGGTGGAAACGGGTACTGGGCGTGCGAAATCGAGTCGCTCGGTGGCAGGCTTTGCAGGGCCAGCGATCTTTTCCATCAGGCGGCCGAGATGGGGCTCCTCGATGAGGTCGAGGCGACCGGAGCGATCTTTGGCGGGGAAGCCCCAGGCGTTCAGCGTGTGGCAGACAAAGGCGCGGTAACTGGTGCCGTCATCGGCCTTCAGTTCGGCCAGGGTGACGACCTCATCCACGATGCCCGGCAACTCAAGACCGGTCTTGGAGCCGTCGATCTGCAGCGAAAACACCCGACGGTTGAAGTCGTCCAGAGCCTCGTTCAAAATGCCGACGAACCAGACGTTCTTGCTGCGGGTATGCTGCAGGTGGGTCAGCCAGCCGATCATTTCCTGGCCCATCAAACCGTAGGCACCACGGCTATCGGGCTTGCCGGTCTTCTCCGAGTAGGCCTGCGGCTGGCCCTTGCACCATTGCAGGCACAAGCGCCCGGCCACGGTGATCGAGTCGACGAAGACGGTCTCGTACTTATCCAGAACCGACAGGTCGCCAAAGCGCGCGCAGACCGCGTCGAAGTGAGCCTGGCTGTAGGACTGGTCCTCGCGCAGTGCCGGGTTAGGGCCACCAATGAATACAGCAAAATCGCGGCATTCCTGCCAAGTGCGGGGGCGGATCGTGTCGCCCGCCCAGCCCTCGACGGCGAGGTCGCCGGCCTCGAGGTCGAAGAACAGGGTTACTGTAGCGTTCAAGGTCCAGAGTTGCGAGGTCTTCCCAAGA
>DAIAZB010000101.1 GCA_027443745.1 Thiomonas sp.
TGGAAGTGAATCGTGCCCTCGGTGGTCTCGGCCGTGAAGTCGGGGGCTGTGCTGCCGATGCGCAAACTCATGCTGGTCTCCTGGGGTTGTGTGGCTGACAAACGGGCAGCCTTCCTGGGAGGCTAGGCGTTCCGCCGGCGCATGCCAACGAACAATTGCTCATACCCTCATGACGAAAAGGACTTTAGGCCGCTGGCCCGTGCTTGCGGCCTGGGCCCGGACTTAAAACGGCGTCGGCGCAGCCGCACAGCCGCAAGCGCTAACGCTCAAACCCGCCGCGCCCAGGGCCCCAGCGTCACGCGCTCGAGCGCGCCCAGCTTGTGCTCGAAACGGGCCGAGGCCAGCAGTGAGCGCTCGACGAGCCCCGCCCGGACTGCAGCCGCGTACTGCTCGCGCATCGCGTCGAACGGCGTGCGCAGCAGCGACTTGGCCGCGGACACGAGCGGGGCGCAGACCTCCAACGTCGCCAGGGCCGTGGACGACGGCTCGCGGCGGCGCGAACTGCCGCCTGGCGTGAGGGCGCTTACCACAGCGCCCGCCGATGATGAAACCCGGGAACGCAGGCGTGCAGCGGAAAGTCCTCGTCCGCCGCGCCGCGATACTCGAGCTGGTGGATGCGCCGCTCGAGGTCGCTCGCGTCAACGGATTGCGCCAGATACGCCTCGTCGCGTTGCTCTTGCGATTCGAGGCCCGAAAAAACCTTGTGTAGCCATTGCTTGAACGTGCTCATGATGTTTCTCCCTCGTGAGGAGCCTTTCATTGGAACTAGGGTTAACCCTAATTTAGCACCTCCTAGCCCGATTTCAAGTGCCGCTGTTGTTTTTGTTGCATTGCAGCATCAATGGTTCCTTCCGAACTCTCGGGTCACCGGGAGAAACAATCGTCTTCAGGGTTTCACGCTCGGCTGATGGTTGTGCTGCAACGCAGCGCCACGGGTCGGCACGGATGCTGCGCACCGCGGTGTGTTTCGACGCTGGCGACACGCAAGGCGTGGTGCGGCCCTTGCCGAGTCGCGTGCACGCGTCGTGGACGCATCGAGCGCATCGAACCCGGCCCCGGCGACATGGCCTGCCGGGAAACGTGAAGCGCATGGCCCCAGGCGCCTGCGATCCGGGACGTGAAATTGACCTCCTGGTTAACGCGTCGAGAGCGAATTTCAATGGACGGCCAACCGGCTCCGTACGATCATCAAACACCAAAGCGACTCTTTCGCCGCACGACAGAATGAGGACTCGGCGCAGATTCCACCGCGCAGACGCGCTGGGGGATCGGGTGCCGATAGGAGACTACATGCAGAGCCGAACCACGCACTCGGGGCGTCGCCACATGGCAAGACCCCAGGTGGCGCGCGCATCGTGAGCGACGCGCGCGCCTTCCCGGAACGACGGATCAAGCCGTGACCACCTTGCCGGCATGGGGCATCCAGCGGTCCGCGAGGCACAGCCCTGCCGCGGGCGACGCGTAGCCCCGCGCTTCGATCGTGATAGCTCGACGCCGCCCCTCGATGGCCAGCGCCAAGGTGCTCGGTGACCCGGGCGGCGCATGGCAACCCTTCTTTTGAAACCGACCAGGAGAACACCCGATGCCCACGACGATCATTGATATCCACCCGCATGTCATTTCCACGGACGAGAAAAAATACCCGCGCAACCCGCTCGGGGGCAAGCAGTCGGTGTGGTCGCAGGAGCGCCCCACCTCGTACGAGCAACTGATCGCCGCGATGGACGAGGCCGGTGTGGCGAAGGCGGCGCTGGTGCACTCGTCGACCTGCTACGGGTTCGACAATTCCTATTGCATGGACGCGGTTGCCGCCTATCCCGAACGCTTCACCGGGGTGGGATCGGTCGATCTGCGCGCGCCGGACGCGAGCGAGAAAATCCGCTACTGGGCCGGACGTGGCATGACCGGGTTGCGCATATTCACGGCGGGCAGCACGATGGAGGGGCAAGGCGACTGGCTTGCCGACCCGGCTTCATTCCCGGCGTGGGAGTGCATCGCCGAGCTGAAGCTACCCGTGTGCATCCAGGCGCGTATCGCCGGGATTGCGCAGATCAACGTGCTGATCAAGCGCTACCCCGGGGTGCGCATGATCCTGGACCACATGCTGAGCCCGAAGATCGAAGACGGCGAGCCCTACCTCGACATCAAACCGATGCTCGACTTGTCGCAGCACAACACGATCTACCTCAAGCTGAGCAGCGTGATCATCCGCAACGCGCGTGTCGGCAGGGCCACTCCGCAATCCTTTTTCTCCCTGGTGCTGAAAGAGTTCGGGGCGAAGCGAATCGCTTGGGGATCGAATTTTCCGGCCTCGCCTGGCTCATTGAAGGAAATCCTGGCCGATAACCTGCAAGCGGTCGAATGGATGTCTGAACACGACAAGGAATGGATTTTTTACCGCACTGCCATGCAATTTTACCCAGCACTCGCCTGAGGAACAGCTTCATGAACACCAACACCCGTCTCCACCTGCACATGCTGCTGGGAACCTATCCGAGCACCGAGGCGATGCTCAACGGAACCGTCCGCTCGGATCTCGTCGAACTCGACTTTGCCAAGGTACCACGCGCGAGCAACGCCTTCAAGCGCGTCGTGCGCGACATGGAGTTCGACGTCGCTGAACTGGCGATCATCACCTTCCTTCTCGCCAAGGCGCACGGCAAGCCGCTGGTGCTGCTCCCGGCGGTGGTCGTCGGTCGCTACCAGCATCCGTACATCGTCTACAACGCCGATCGCGGCGTGCTGTCGCCGCACGATCTCAACGGTAAGCGTATCGGCCTGCGCTCGTATTCGGTCACTACCGCGACCTGGGTCCGCGGCATCCTCCAGCAGGACTTCGGCCTCGACCTGTCGACCGTGCAATGGACGACCTTCGAGGAGCCGCATGTGTCCGAGTTCGTCGATCCGGTCAACGTCAAGCGCGCGCCGTCCGGCAAGGATCTGGTGCAGATGCTGCTTGATGGTGAGATCGATGCTGCGATCGTCGGCGACGGCGCGAAGCAGGATCCGCGCATCAAGACCCTCTTCCCCGATCCGGACGCCGAGGCCATGGCCTGGAAAAGCCGTCATCAGGCGATCCAGATCAACCACATGGTGGTGGCGAAAAAGTCGCTGCTGCAAGCCCGCCCCGACGTGGTGCGCGACGTGTTCCGCATGCTGCAGGAAAGCCGGCGCATCGCGCTCGATCAGGGCGGCAATCCCGGGCCAGAGTTCGGCCTGGAGGCCAACCGGCGCAATATCGAGGTGGCCATTAATTACTGCTACGACCAGAAGCTGATCGATCGTCGTATGTCGGTGGACGAGCTGTTCGACGACACCACGCGATTGCTGGGCGCCTGAAACGACCTCTGCCAAGGCAGACTTCACGCAAGTGGGCTGGGGCGCTTCAGGCCGG
>DAIAZB010000102.1 GCA_027443745.1 Thiomonas sp.
TGAACCTCCATCCGCCCCAATCAAACCCAGCCCGCCGCGCGCGGGCTTTTTCATGCCAAGGCCGCGCGAGCCTATGAAATATGTCCTATTTCATATTTCATAGGAAATATTTCCTATTTCCTATGATTTTCGAGGGTTAACCCTGAGAAAGTGTCGTCCTCCAGCCGCAGGCTGGGCAGGGCGAAGCCCGGCGGCTGGTTTCCGGGCCGCACGGCGGCCCCTGCCGGCTGGTTTTCTTGGGCTTCCCAGCCCTCCCAACTTTCGCACCCACGACTTACACCAAAAAAATCGCTGGCATGATAACGTCACTTATCATTCCTTGAATGTCGACCAACGACACCGATCAAGCCAGCATATTGACGACATCCTCGAGTGGCCGGGCTCTGTTTGCACCCTGCGCATGCGCGCATCGAACACTAAGCGCTTTGCAAGCCAATAGCGTGGCTGAACGCTTCATCGCACACTTCTGGAACGCAGCCACAAACATTGCTGGGATGGGCAAAGACTTGTTACATGGGAGCAGTGCAGAATTGATGTGGCATCAATGTTGATGCGGCATCAATCTCGAACAAGAAATGGGGGTATCAATGCGCGTCAATCCAAACCGCACCGCGATCGCCGCGGCGCTGTCACTCACGACCCTGCTGACCGCTTGCGGAGGTGGCGGCGGAGGATCAACGTCGACCACGTCAAGCACAGGGTCGACCACCAGCACAGCGAACGCAGGCTCGGCGGCAACCCCGCAATACGCGACAGGATCCCAGGAACTGGCCGCTTTCACCCAGTTGAACTCGATGCGTCAGCAATGCGGTTTTCCCGCTGTGAGCGAGAACACGCTGCTCGATACGGCTGCTGCTAACCACTACCAGTACATGGTTGACAACCAGGTGACTGGACACTACGAAACGCAGGGCAACCCTGGATTCACAGGTGTCACGCCGCAGAATCGGGCGACTGTGGTGGGATACAGCTACGGCGCAGGCGAAGCAAATGGCAGCTACACGGGTGGTTCGGGCGGCGCTCTAGCGATCATTGGCCTCGCAAGCCTTCCATATCACTCCGCTGGCATATTTTCTTCCTTTGCTGAAGTTGGCATGAAATACGGAACCTTTGCTGGCGGGCTTGATGCATTTGAAATGATGACTGGCTCTGGCGCAACAACGCATGTATTGCAAGGATCTCCCATTACGTTCCCTTGTCAAGGAACGTCTGGCGTCGATTACGAAGGTGCATCAATCGAAAACCCAACACCAACCATTAACGGGACAGCTTTCTCGCAATGGGGAACACCAATTGCTGTAATTGGCAATACTGGTGACACGGTCACATTAACAAGCGGCACACTGATCGACCCCAATAATAACTCAATCGCACTGAATTTGTTGGATTCGGCTAATGACAGTAATCATGAATTACCAACTTATGTTGCATCTGCATTTCCAAGTGTCCCATTGAAGCCCAACACCACCTACATGGCCACACTTGCTGGAACTGATAACGGTGTGACGTTCACGCGCCAATTCAGCTTCACGACTGGCAGCCAAGGGCAGTTTTGACAGCCTGAAACTCTGCTCAACCCTGGCGGCGGTTTTCGGTCCGGACAGAACTCGGTCGCACTCACTCCAAAGAATCGCGTTCATGAACGTCGACTGCATGGCGATCGAGCCTGGCAAGCTTCGCGTCCGGTGCGACCGAGCAAGACGTCCTCCAGGACTTCCCCGAGCTGCAGCACGAGGACATCCTGGCATGTTTCGCCTATGCCGCTGAGCGGACATCACAGCGCCAGGGTTGCGGCTTGAAGCTGCTCTGAGACCCCGGGCGGCCCTGCCCGCCGTGCAGATCAACCCCGTGAGGTGCGGTAGCAGCGGGGGCATGCACCAAGTGTAGCCGCCGGTAGGCGGCGTGTCATCCATGTGCGCGGCGAGGTAAAAATTGACTCTCATTCAACCTGAGTGGCCGAAATGTCCATGAGCGTTGTTTCTTCCGTCGGATCGACCAGCACATCCAAATCACTACGGTCATCGTCCTCGCCTCGCACGACCAAGCCAAACACGCGCGCATTGCGGGCGCGATGGGCCAGCACGATGCGGTGAATCTCGGCGCGATGGCTTCATAGTTGCACATTACCCCAGCTTCTGCGCCTCGATGTGCGTGTACCGCTTGAGCAAGGCAGTTCTTTTTGCAGCTTCAAGCCCGCATCTTCACCACATCCGCCCCAGCCTTGAGCTTGTCCAGGTAGTCGGCCCATGCCTGCATCATCTCCGCGCGCTCCTCGAGGTACTTTGTGCGGTTGTAGGCGCGACCCAGTGGGTCGCGCACCGCGTGGGCCAGCTGCATTTCAATGACCTCGACCCGGTAGCGCAGCTTTTCATCCAGCAGGGTGCGTGCGGTTGCGCGGAAGCCGTGTCCGGTTACCACATCGCCAGGGAAGCCCAGGGCTCGCAGCGCAGCAGTGACGGCGTTTTCACTCATGCATCGCTCCCGCGTACGTGGGGACGGAAACACGAAGCGACTGTCTCGCGTAAAAGGCCGAAGATCCTTCAAAATCTTCCTAGCCTGCAAGGGCAGGGGAACGATGTGAGGTTCGCGCATCTTCATCTTCTCGCCAGGGATGCGCCACTCGTTTCGCTCAAAGTCGATCTCTGACCACTCGGCTTGCCGCAGCTCACCAGGCCGCACAAAGAGCAGCGCTTGCAGATGGAGTGCAGCACGGACGACTGGCCCGCCGTTGTAACCATCGAACGCCCGCAGCATCTTGCCCAGCTCGGCAGGGTCCAGCACGGCGGCGCGATGCTGCTCCACAAGTGGCTTGAGCGCCCCGCGAAGGGCAGGGGTAGGGTCAACATCGGCGCGGCCCGTGGCGACCGCATAGCGCATCACCTGGCCGATGATCTGGTGCACGCGCCTGGCGGTTTCGCCCAGGCCACGCGCCTCGATGCGCTGGAGCACGTTGAGCACGTCAGGGGCGCGCAAGCCACGCACGGATTTTTGGCCGATGATGGGGAATGCGTTGGCCTCAAGGCGCTTGATGAGGTTGCCGGCGGTGTTGCTGGACAGGGTAGGAGCGCGCCTTGCGTGCCATTCCCTGGCGATTGCCTCGAAGGAATCGGAGATCACACCCGCCGCCTTGGCCTTGCGCATGGCCGATGGGTCGATGCCATCGAGCAACTGTTCGCGAATCTCGGCGGCCCGTTCTCGTCCGCGCTTGAGGGAAACAGGCGGATAGACACCGAGCGACAGGGTGCGGTCTTTGCCCTGGAAACGGTAGTCCATGCGCCACCACATCGCGCCGTCAGGCCGCACGATGACGTAAAGGCCAGCGCCATCGCTCAGGCGATACGGCTTTTCTCCAGGCGCTGCGCGCTTGAGCGCCGCGTCTGTCAACAGGTTATTTGCCATTCCAGTAACCCCCGCAGTAACTTTTGCCAGTAACCGTTTTCCGGTTGCTGGAGTTACTGCCCAGGTTACTCCCTAAGCTGCTGGCAAGACAAGAAATCTTCCGAAATCTTGGGAAAGGAAGATGCGCCCTAAATAATTGATTTTTCGGTAAAAACCGGCGCAATCGGAAACCTCGTGGAAATGTTGGAAATGTGCTACTGGTGCCGGGAGGGGGACTCGAAGAAGCTTCACAAATCGTTGACATGCAATGATTATTTAGATTTTCAGGCGTCACCAGTTACTGGAAAGACTACTGGATTCCCCGCCAAGTTTCGCGGTTCGATGAACTTGTCAACCGCAGACCGGCAAACAACAAACAATAAGCGTGTTTGGTTGCGGCGTCGACAAAGACCCTACCGACAAAGACCCTACCCCTTGTAAAAAGTTTTCGATCAGAGTTATAATACGGTTACGGTTAGTTTTAAATTTTATAAATCGATTTCGCGTCAACCATTAAAAAATTCAACTTGCGAAAGTTGGGCTGTGGACTAGCATGGATGCATAGAACAACAAGCCATGCAGTCCACCACCAGCCATACAGATCACAGCCTGACAGATAGCGAAGTTATCGCGTCGCTGTCCGGCTGCGGTCAACCCGAACAGCAGATCGGGTTCGAGAATAATGATTGCCTGCCTTGCCCGCCGCTGCATCTCATGTCAGAAGAAGAATTGGCGACGGGATATGACCTTGGCGACTATCGCATCGTCGGCGATTTTGCTTTCGGCCCAAGCGGTTGGCCGACGTGCAGTCGCCAGGATGCAGAGTCTGAACACGCGCGGCGGACGCTGGCAGATAAGCAAGATGCATGGCGTGAGCGCGAGATGGGCGCCATCACGCGGCGTGCCTTAGGTCGGCGCTGGCTGTCCAGATCGACCGCGCGGATCGACGCTGCCCGCAGGGCAGAGGAAGCGGCCCTGGCTCGTGCGGCGCTGGCTCAGTTCAACGAGCCGGATGCCGCCGCGGCAGTTGCGCCCGGAGCGCGCATCGTTGCGGCCCTCCACGGCGCGCTGGCGAGGCGCATCGCTTGGGTGGCTGATGCTGACATTGCTCGCACATCTGTGGTTCAAAGCGACGCCGTGGCTACCTCGTCGGATGAAGAGATCGGCAGCGAAATCGACCCCGCCGCCGCGGCCACCACAGACTCGCCGCCTCCTCCCAGAGTCCACGGCCGCCTGATTGCTGCGACGACCCTCACCCCCCGCATCCTGGCCCAGCGCCCCATCACCAGCCCGCACGCGCGGGCGACCACACTGCTGACCTGATCTAAGCCAGGCCAGCCCAAGCCGCCCCGTGCACCTCGCGTCGGGCGGCTTCTTTTCGTGCATTTGCAGCACCGCGCCCCTGCCAAACGTGAGTGCAAACCCCGGACAAAAGACGGCGTGCCCCATTCATTTTTGGAGCACGAGATGCCATCAAACGATATTCCCTTCATCCCTAATTTTTTTTACAGCGCGTGCGAAGTTTGCCAAGCGCTGCGCATCTCCCGCCAGACTCTCTGGCGCATGGAAAAACGCGGGGAACTGACACCGCACCGAGTGACGGGGCGCACGCTTCGATACCTAGGCAATGATCTGCTGGCGCTGCTGGCCGGGAGCGCGAAATGAGCGCACCCACAGCAGTGGACCTCGCCACCCTCGCCGTGCTGGATCGATTCCTCCCGCACATCGCCTGGGCGCTGGGCGTGCCCATCGATCGCCTGCCCGCATACCTCGACCGGCAGCAAATCGCCGCGGTCGCTGGATTGGGCAGCGCGGGCAGTCTCAAGAGTATGGCCTGCCAGGGCGCGGCTCACAAAGATCCGCGGTGGCTGGCGTTCCGCGCCACGATCGGGCTGAGGAAACGCCGCGTCCCCGTGGCGCACGTCGCCATGTGGCTCGCCGTGGAAGCCGGGCAGCTACAGCTAGCCGCAGCGACGGCAACTGCAACGGCAGGGGCCGGGGTCGCCGCGGCCGTCACATCGCTGGAGGGCGCGTTTGGGATTGTCCAAGGCATGTTTGAGGCGGGGCGGCGCGTCGTTCTATGCCCGGACGAAGGCTGACCATGCGCCCCACCACCGCCACCCAAGCGGCGGGCCTGGCCGTTGCCGTGCCTGCCCTGCCGCCCCTGCCAATACCTCCCTGCACACATCAGCAGGGATCGGGATCGGCCATGGCAACCCCAACCAAAACTCAGATTGCGCAGCGCCTCGCGGAGTTGCAGCCGGCGCGCGACGCAATGGCTGCGGCGATGATGGCCTACTTCCAGGCGCACGCGGGGAAGATCGTCGAAGTCGACGCCGTGCGCGAAGCGAACCGCGCCGCCCGAAAGGATGGCGGCAAGACCGCCCCCATGCCCCCGCGCTTGCCCCCGCTGGGGGTAGCCGCGACCGTCGCTCTGGGTAAGAGCCACGGGGTCGTGCCGATCGTCAAGGCGGGCCACGACGCGGGCTTGCCCATCGTCATCCTTGTGCCCAACCACCAACTGGCGCGGGAGCACGCCCAGCGCCTGGCACACCTCGGCGCCGTCGTCTACCAAGGGCGCCGCGAACCCGCGGAGAGCAAGCCCGGTGGCCAGCCGGTAGACCCCGGGCCGCACGCCTGCTACAGGCTGGTGCAGGTCGCCAATGCTGGAGACCAGAACCACAGTCCGGCGCAGGGCCTGTGCCATCAGTGCCCCAACGGGCATGCCGGGGTATTGAAGTTCGTCACACGCGACGAGATGCGCATCCAGCGCGCGGAGCAGTTTTTCAAGACAGGCGGCATCGACCCAGCGACTGTGCCGCCCTGCCAGTTTCTTTACAAAGGTCTACCTGCCCAAATGGCAGCGCCCATCTTGGTCGCCCCGGTCCAGGCATTCTCGGAAGCGATGGCGATCTGGCGCGAGATGGATCTTGAGACTGGATTCCTTCTGCGCGAGACCCAGCGACTCATCATCGTGGATGAGCACATTCCTCTGGCGGCAGAAGTCGAAATCGGCGCGGGTGACACCAAAGTTTGGCGCAATCGCCTAGATGCTCTGGTGGAGCGCCTGGATCGCTCAATTGCCGCGCTCCAGAACAAGGAGACTCCAACACAGGCTGAAGTCGAAGAGCTTGACCAGGCGCGGGCGATGCGCGATCTGATCCCCGAAATCGATGTTCTCTTTCGTGATCTTGGTTCGAAAATCGCGGGCGACGTCCCCATCGGCGCGGATGCCCAGCGCATCATCGACCTGCAGAAGAAAGTCGCCAAAGCTGGCGCCTCGATCTCAGGCACGGCGACCTGGGAAAAGGTCAGCTATATCCGCGACGAGGACAACTTCTTCATCCCTCTGCGTGCGCTATCCACCCTGGCGCGCAACTGCAAATCTGGCACCATGCGGCAGGAGAAAGGCACGCTGTACGCATACGAAACCAGTCCACTCATTGAGTGGGCGAAGGACAAGGGCAGCGTGATGTTGCTGGACGCCACGATGAGCACGGATGTGCGGCGGTTCATCGAGTCCAGGGGCGGGCGCGTCCACGACGCCACCGCGACTCAAAACATGCGCGTAACGCGCATGGTCGGGCGCCTGTATTCGCGCGGGGACGTGAAGAAGGCCGACTACCCGGCCAAGGCACGCGCGCGGATGGATGAGATCCGCGATCTGATTGCGCCGAGGACGCAGAAGTCTGCGGCAGTCATCAGCCACAAAGCCTATCTCCGTTACTCACAAGAGGCCCACCAGACGGATGATGCCGCCGAAGCAGCGGCGCAGGAATTCGAGGGACAAACCGGCGTTCCGATTGGCTGGTTCGGCAAGCACGATCGGGGGCTTGATGCATGGGGTGGGCGGCATCTCGCGTTGGTAGGCATGCCCCTGCTGTCCAAGGAGTCGACCGCAGGCGCCTATGCCTGCGTGCGTGCCGCCATGACCGATTGTGGCATCCCGATGCCCGAGTGGGATGGGGTGATGGACAAGGAAAAAGCCGACGCCGATGGCCCGCCCATGCCCGTCATGCCCGAAGTGCGGGCGTGGCTGGTGGACGAGTATGCCCAGGGACTCGCCCAGGCGATCGGACGAAACCGGGCGGTGAACCACCCGCGCGGCTGCAAGCCGCTGCAGGTGACGCTTTGGGGCGGTCTGCAGACTGCGGAGATGGACGCTGCGCTGCGGAAGTACGGCGTCGTGATCCATGATCGCATCCGCAACCCACGCAGCATCAGCGGGCCGAAACCGGACCTTGGGGCAGTGGACGAGGCGATTGAGATGGTGCGGGTGGCTGGTCAAAGCGTGAGCGAGCGCAGCGTGCGTGCGGCGCTGGTCGGCTTGCGCCGTAGCGCGTCGACGGAAGCTGTCCGTGCGCGCATCCGCGAACTTCGCGCCAGCGGCATGCTCCCAGCAGCAACCCGCGTGCGCCGG
>DAIAZB010000103.1 GCA_027443745.1 Thiomonas sp.
GTACTTCGACCAGGACACGGGCCTGAACTACAACCTCAACCGCTTCTACGACCCCACCACCGGCCGCTACATCTCCGCCGACCCCTCAGGCCTGGCCGCAGGCACCAACCTCTACGCCTACGTCGGCGGCAATCCGGTCAACTATACAGATCCGCTGGGATTGTGGGGAGTGTTTGTAAACGGCGACGCGAGCTATTACATAGGCGCAGGCGGCAGCGTCGGTGTGGGTGCGTACGTCTCTCCTGACGGAGCAGTGAAGTTTGGAGGCTATACGTATAGCGATGTCGGTGGGGGATTTTCTGCGGGCATTACAGGCAGCGTAGGATTTTTCGTCGGCCTAGGTACTGCCAATTTGTTGGGCTCGGGAACCACGACAAGCTACTCAATAGGACCTGTTTCCATTGGATTAAGCTATGCCGATGGTCACTTCGCATCCTTTCAGATCGGCTTGACCGGTGGATCGTCGGATCTATTTTTTGGTGGCGCAACCGCCGGGACAATAAACACAATCCCCATACCACCTGGAATAATATCCTCGCCGGAAGGAGCGATGCCTTCAATTTCCACTTACGGAGTGGGTTGCAAATAATGACATCCTATCAAAAAGCCGTTCTGGCACTTTGTCTGCTCTTGCTTGCTGATTTGTTCTGGCCAGCGTACGCCTTGTTTGCAAATATGACAACCTGGACCTTCCTAGTGCCTGCTCTTGCTGGCGCGCTGGCGTACGTCTTTTGGGCGTTGGTTTTTAGCTGCCCAAGATGTCACGAGCCTTTCATGTGGGAAATCAGGAATGGAACTAAAGTTGCTCATCTCCTTCCGCCAGAGCATTGCAGAAAATGCGGATTGACGACGCACGCGAAGTATAAGGGATCAACGACTTCGATTTAATGGGGGTCGATTTTGTGCCTACGTTAGCGGCCTATATGAGATCTACTATCAAGATTGTTACAAAAAATCGCTTGGCCAAAATAGTGGAGTTCCATCCCTCATTTTTCACTGTAAATCTCAGAATATTTGGGGATTCAATAAATCCATCTCAAATATGTGAAATTCTTGACATGAAGGCGGAGTGGTGGCATAAGGCAGGTGATCCGAGAATTGACTCTAAGGGGGAGAGGGTTGGTGTTTATGATCACGGCTATTGCTCAATTAACATCCAACATGTAGATTCCATTGAATTGGCGGATTTTATCGACAAACAGGCAAAATTTCTACTCAAGCACAAAAAATTATTTCTGGATATAAAACATGGAAATGGGCGAGTGGAGTTTTTCATAGGATGGTTTGGCGACGGAAATTTTGGTGATGTTTTCCAATCCTCCACGTAAAAAATCCTTGGTAATTTGGGCGTTGATTTGTCATTTGATATTTACGGGAAAGATATTAACTCAAAATTGATATAATTCAGATAATTAAATTTGCGCCCTTAAATCGAGAGTTCTGTGCTTTTTCTATAAAAATTACACCTATTCCATAGCAATTTTTTGCTCTCGCAAGCCTCGCCTTCGCCGCCTGCGGCCACACAGCCCAGATTTCCTTGAGTATCAGTTCGATGATTAGAAGCATTTCGTTTTCGTCTCGCAATCGCATGAATGACGGAGCTGACCGCCCACAATCGGCGCACTGCTTGCGTGGTGTACGCGGCTTCACCCTCCTCGAACTCCTCGTCGTCCTCGTCATCATCGGTCTTCTGGTGGGTTATGTCGGCCCGCGCTACTTCGCCCAGCTCGGCAAGTCCAAGATCAAGGTCACCCAGTTGCAGATTTCCGAATTCGGCAAGGCGCTGGACGACTACCGTATCGACGTCGGCCACTACCCCACGACCCAGCAGGGCCTAGCCGCGCTGACCGCAGCCCCTGCTGCCGAACCCAAGTGGGACGGCCCGTATCTGCGCCATGCGGTTCCCATGGACCCCTGGGACCATCCCTATCAATACCGCGAGCCGGGTCAGCATGGCGCCTACGACCTGTACTCCGACGGGCCGACAGGACAGCCAGGCGGCACCGGCAAGAACGCCGAAATCGGCAACTGGTAGGTCATGCAGTTCCGCGGCCGGGTGCTCAAACCGGGTGGCCAACTGGTCGATGTGCAAGTCGATGCGCTGGATCTCGTGGCAGCGCACGCCCAACTGGCGCAGGAGGGCGCAACCGTCCTGCGGTTGCGCGCCAGGTCGTGGAATCCGGCCTTGTCGTCTGGCACCGCCCGCCGCCTGGACGTGGGCTTGTTCACCGAGGAACTCATCACCCTGCTTGACGCGGGCCTGACGCTGGGCGAGGCGCTGGAGACCCTGACGCACAACCAGCCTGGCGCCGAGGTCGGGCAACGCATTCAGCACATTCACGAACTCCTGCAGCAGGGCCAGCCGTTTTCAGCGGCGCTGGGCGCGCAGGGCAAGGTCTTCCCCGCGCTGTATTGCGCCACGGTACGCTCGGCGGAGCGCACCGGACACCTCTCGGAAGCGCTGACGCGCTACCTCGCCTACCAGCGCCAGATGGAATCGCTGCGCAAGCAGGTCGTCTCGGCGGCCATCTACCCGCTGCTGCTGATCGGCGTGGGCACGCTGGTGATTGGTTTCCTGCTGACCTATGTGGTGCCGCACTTCGCCACCGTCTATCGCAACGCCGGGCGCAATCCGCCCTGGAGCACACGCCTGCTGCTGGAGATCGGCGAGGGATTGACCCGACATGGCGCGGCGCTTGCCGGCGGCTTGGCGCTGGCCGCCATCGGTCTTTTCGTTCTGCTGCAACGCCCTACCGTGCGCGCGACGCTGACCCGCATGCTGTGGCGCATGCCGGGCATTGCCGAGCCGCTACGGGTGTTTCATCTGGCGCGTTTTTACCGCAGCCTGAGCATGTTGCTGGAAGGCGGCATTCCGGTCGTACAGGCGGTGGACATGGCAGCCCCCCTGCTGGGCGGCCCGCTGCGGCCCGGTGTCGCCCGCACGCGCGAGGCCCTGCAGCAAGGGCAGTCGGTCTCACAGGCGTTTACGCTTGGACAGCTCACCACGCCGGTGGCCGAGCGGCTGCTACGCGTGGGTGAGCGCTCCGGCCGCATGGGTGCGATGATGCAGAGCATCGCCCGCTTCCTGGATGAAGCCACGGCAAGGCGTGTAGGCTGGATTACGCAGTTGTTCGAACCACTGCTGATGATTGTCATCGGTCTGACCGTGGGCATGATCGTGGTCTTGCTCTACATGCCCATTTTTGATCTCACCGGAGTGTTCCAGTGAATGCGGCCAATGTTCCGTCTCAAGCCCTGGACTGGCAGGCCTTGCGTACCGAAGCGCTGGCCGCGGAGCAGCCGGTGTGGGCCTGGCTGGAGGAGCGGCTGGGCCTGTCCGAGCAGGACCTGCTGCGCGCCCTGGGCGCATTCGCCCAACTGCCTGTGCTCGACATGCAGGCCCTGGACCGGTTGCAGGTGGATTTCGGCAAGCTGGCGTTCAGCGAGGCGGTGCAGCGGCATTGCCTGCTCGCGCGGGATGTGGGCGGCACACACTGGCTGGTGCTGAGCGACCCCTGGGATCAGACAGGCCCGGCCTATGCCGCGCATGCGCTGGGCAAACCGTTCGAAACGGCACTGGCCCATCCGGCCGACCTCGCCGCCTTGCTGACGCGCCATGAGGCACAGATCCAGGCCATGGATGCGCTGGGGCAACGCGAGCCAGGCGTCGTCGCGGCGGATGCGGATCTTGAGACCCTGTCCCTGGTGAGCATCGCAGGGAACACGAACCCCGTCGTGCGCATGGTGCGCTCCACCCTGTATGACGCGCTGAAGGCGGGCGCCTCGGACATTCATTTGGAGACGACGCCGCGCGGGCTGACGGTGAAGTACCGCATCGACGGCGTGCTGACCCGGATTGCGCAACTGGCGGGGCCGGAGATGGCCGAGCAGGCGATCTCCAGGATCAAGGTCATGGCCGAGCTGGACATCGCCGAACACAGGATTCCGCAGGACGGACGCCTGAAGGTGGCCGTGCAGGGACGCGAGGTCGATGTGCGCGTCTCGGTCATGCCCAGCGTGTTCGGCGAGGACGCCGTGCTGCGCATTCTCGACCGCCAGGCGCTGGCCGCCCAGGTGCAGGGCCTGACCCTGGACCGGCTTGGATTCGCCGCCGACGCCCTGCTGCGCATCCGCAAGCTGGCCTCGGAGGCCTATGGCATGCTGCTCGTCACCGGTCCCACCGGGTCGGGCAAGACCACCACGCTGTACGCGGCAATCTCGGAGATCAACATCGGGAGCGACAAGATCATCACCATCGAGGACCCCGTGGAGTACCAGCTCCCGGGCGTGCTGCAGATCCCCGTCAACGAGAAGAAGGGCCTGACCTTCGAGCGCGGCCTGCGCTCGATCCTGCGCCACGACCCCGACAAGATCATGGTGGGCGAGATCCGCGACGCGGAAACCGCCGAGATCGCGGTGCAGTCGGCGCTCACCGGCCACCTGGTGTTCACCACGGTGCACGCCAACAATGTGTTCGACGTGATCGGACGTTTCATCCACATGGATGTGGATCCCTACAGTTTCGTGTCCGCCCTCAACGGCGTCGTCGCGCAGCGCTTGCTGCGGCGTAACTGCCCGCACTGCAGCGCTCTGGTGACACCCGCCGCGCAACTGTTGGCGCAATCGGGCCTGTCGCCCATGCAGGCGGCCGCCGGCCGCTTCCAGGCCGGCAAGGGATGCGGGCAGTGCCGCGGCACGGGGTTCAAGGGGCGCCGTGCCATCGCCGAGATCCTGCTGCTGACCGATGAATTGCGCGAGCTGATCGCCTCGCGCGCGTCGATCACCCGCGTGAAGGAGGTTGCTGCGCGCGGCGGCACGCGCAGCCTGCGCGAGGCCGCGCTGGACGTTGCGTTGGCCGGAGAGACCACCTTGGAGGAGATCAACCGTGTCACTCTGGCGCCGTGAGCGCGTACGCGTCGTGCTGACGCCTGAACAGACCCTGGTGCTGCGCCCGTCGCTGGCGCGCACGGCTGCCCCTCAAAGCCAAAGCCTCGACCCCGTGGAGACGCCGCAGGCATACCAGGCCTTGGCCGCGTGTCTGGCGTTGCCGCAGTGGCGCGCAGCCGGGGTTGACATCGTGCTGTCCAACCGCTGGGTCTGCTACGCCCTTAGCGAAGCGCCGGGCGCCATCCTGCGCGGCACGGAAGAGCGCGCCCTGGCGCAGGCGCGGATCTGCGCCGTCTACGGCGGGCAAGCGCAGGACTGGCGCATCAGCGTGCAAAGCCAGCCGCCCGATGCGGGCGTGTTCGCGGCGGCCATCGCCAGTCAGCGCATGGTCAACCTGCTTGCGGCGCTGGAGCGTGCGGCGGTGTCCCGCTACACCCTGCGCCCCTTGCTGGACGTCGCGGCGAGGTCCATGGCGACATCGCTGCGCGCGGGCTGGTGGGTGGTGGTCGAACCCGGCTGGTGGTGCGTACTCAAGGCAAGTCGCGGTGCCTGGCGCCATGTCAGTTGCCAGCCTTGCGGCGATGACTGGGCGGCGCGTCTCGCCGCGCACCTGCAGCGCTCCCAGTTGCTCGCCGGCGAACCGTCTGCGCCTGCGCAGATCTGGGTGCAGCCGATCGGCTGCGAGGCAACGGAGCGCTTGACCTACCCGGCCGGCTGGGCCGGCCGGTTGGTATTGCCCGCGAAATCCCGGATGTGGGATTGGGCGCAGATCTGATCATGCCCCGATTGCAACTGGCATTCACGCCCCGTTCGCGTTCCGGCTCGATCCTGGGATGGATCCTGCTGTTGGCCGGCCTTTCCTGTGCCGCCCTCGTGGCATTGCGCGCGCAGGCGATGCTGCAGCAGCGCGAGGCGCTGTCCTGGCGCCTCGCCGCGGCTTCCGCGCCGCCGGCGGCTCCCGCGCCGGTTTCCTCGGAGGCCGCGGCCGAGGCCGCACGGATCGACGCGGTACGGCAGCGTCTACAGCGGTCCTGGCAACCCGTGTTCGACGCACTGGAGCGCAGCGCGTCCAGCAAGATCGCCCTGCTTTCCGTGCAGGTGACCGGGCGTATGGGAAGTCTGGAGATCGAGGCGCAAGCGCCGACCCTAGGCGCGGCCCTGAACGCCGTCGCGGCCATGCAGCGCCAGCCCGTTTTGCGCCGGGTTCTGCTGCAACGCTACAAGCAGGTGGACGACGCGAATGGCCATACGGTCGATTTCCATGTGCATGCGGAGCTGGCCCCATGAGCCGCTGGGCCTGGCATCTACGACGCATCGCCATGAAGCTGGGCATGCCTGGCCTGGCAGGGCTTGCGCTGCTGCTGATCTCGGGCGCTTCGGTGCCGTTGCTCTTACAGCCTCTACACCACGATCTGGCCGTGCAAGCCGACAGGCTTCGCGAACTGCAAGCCCGTCACCGTCTCCTTGCTGCCGCAGCATCGCCGGCAAGACCAGGCCCAGTTGCCTGGGTGCGAACCTTGCCAGAGACGCGCGGCGTCCCCGCGGTGTTGGGTCAGTTGGCGAGGCTGGCACGTGCTCAAGGCCTTGCGCTCGAACAGGGCCAGTACAGCGTCGCCCCGGTGACCGGAACATCGCTGCTTCGCTGGCGTGCACGCATGCCTGTCGCAGGCGACTATCGCGCATTGCGGGCATTCCTGGCCGCCAGTCTCCAGGCTTTTCCGGCACTCAGCCTTGACGCTTTCAAACTGGAGCGTCAGGACATTGGCGCCCAGTCCGTGCAGGCCGATTTGCGCTTCAGCCTGGTCCTGCGGAGCGGACCATGAGCCCGACCTGGCGTCGCATACTGTTGCTGGCCGCGTTGACGGGAGTCGTGGTGTGGTCCCTCAGGCTTGCGCAGACGCCGCCGGACGCCGGAGACGCGGGCGATACGGTCGCGGCGGTTCACCGCAGACCGGCACGGCCCCCTGTGGCGCCACCACACCAAGCGTTGGTGCTGGCAGCTTCCACACCCGTATCACGACTGGGCCGGACAATGCAGCGCAACCTGTTTCCGCGTCAAGCCTGGCTAGCGAACAGGGCGCCCAAAGCCCCAGTGGCAGCCAAGGCTCCCGAAGCGCCGCCGCTGCCATTCACCTACGTCGGCCGCTGGAAATCGGCTGGACAGACAACCTACTATCTTGCCGCTGGCCACCAGGTGTATAGCGCGCAGATCGGCCAGGTGCTGGCCAGCGACTGGCTGCTCAGCGCCTCCAGGGGGCAGACGCTTGACTTCGTCTATGGACCACTCCAACAAACGCGCAGCTTGCGCATGGGAGATCGACTTGCCGAGAATCCACCGTCTGTGCAGCCTGCTCCTGCTGGCCAGTGAGGCCGTTCTGGGCGGCTGCGCGACGCACGCCGGCTTGCAGACGACCACGGCTGCGCCCGGCGCAGCGGCAACGCCGCAGACGCTCAAGAGCCTGCAGACTCAGGCCCGGAAGAAACCTGACGATGTTGCGCTGCAGGAGCAGTATTACCTGCAGCGCGAACAAGCCCAGACGCGTTGGCTGCTGCAGGCGCAGCAAGCCTTGTCCGAAGGGCGATTGGACGCTGCGCAAAGCGATTTGCACAAGGTGCTGGAGGTCGATCCTCACAGCCCGATGGCCACGGCACTGCTCGCTCGCCTGCAACGAGCCCAGGCTCGGCAGGATGCCTTGCAGCAGGCGCAAGGCGATCTGAACACAGGCCTGCCGGCAGAGGCACGCCACGTCTTGCAACAGATTCTGGCGCAGAACCCCGCGGATGCGCAGGCGCAACAGCTCATGGTGAAAGCCCGCGACGCGCAACGCAAACTGGATCTCGCCCATGCACTGAACGCCAAGTATGCCCACGAGACCGTGAGCCTGGAGTTCCAGAGCGCACCCTTGCGCAGCGTGTTCTACGCCTTGTCCCAACAATCGGGGCTGAACTTCTCGTTCGACCCCGGCGTCGCGCTGGATTCCAACGCCACCCTGTACGCCAAGGACACCCCGGTTCTCAATGTGCTGGACATGCTGCTGACCACGCATCACCTGCGCCAACACGTCCTCAACGACAACACCATCGGCATCGCCGCCGAGCAACCGCTGGCCCCGCCTGTCGCGGGCGGTGGCCCGGAGATGAAGGCTTTCTACCTGACCAATGTGCATCCCAAAGAGGTGCAGGGCCTGCTGCAGTCGATGACCACCATCCGCCACGTCTATATCGATGATGCCCTGAACCTGGTGGTGGTCAAGGGCACGCCCCAGGAGATCATGGCTGCCAAGCAGCTCATCGCGATGGTCGACATGGCCCCACCCGAGGTGATGCTGGATGTGGAAGTGCTGGAGGTCAAGCGCGACCTGCTGCGCAATCTCGGCATCGAATACCCGAATCAGTTCAGCCTCCTCAACGTGCCACCTGCGGCCAGCAGCGTGACCACGCCGACCGGCACCACGATTACAACGCCGCCGATCACACCCCTGACCGTGCAAAGCCTGCGTTCGATCAACGCCAGCCAGATCACGATCAACCAGCTCATGCTCAATCTGCAGGACAACTCGGGCAACGTCAAGCTGCTTGCCAACCCTCGCATTCGGGTGAAGAACCAGATACAGGCCCAGATCAAGATCGGCGAGAAGGTTCCCGTCTTCAATTCCAACACCACGCCCACGGGCGTGATTTCCAGTTCGGTGTCCTACCTGGACGTGGGACTTGATCTGAAGGTCAAGCCCACGGTGATGCTCGACGGCGATGTGCAAATCCAGATCGCGCTTGACGTGTCGAACATCCTCAACCAGGTGGCCGGAAGCAACGGTGCCGTGGGTTACCAGATCGGCACCCGTGACGCCAACACCACGCTGCGCCTGGCCGACGGGCAGACCCAGGTGCTGGCTGGGCTGATCTCGGACGAGCATCAGCAAACTTACAGCGGAATCCCGGGTCTGGGGCGCATTCCGCTTGCGGGGCGACTGTTCTCCGATCATCAAGACAGCAACAGCAAGACCGAGATCGTTCTGCTGATCACCCCGCACATCGTGCGCAGCCTTGATGTCGAGGCGGCTGGTCAGCAGAGTCGCGCCCTGGCAAACGGCGCGATACCCGCCGCAAGCCCGGCCACCGCATCCACGCCGTCGCAGCCGGTCGAGCTTTCAGGCACGGCGGCTGCCCCTCCGACAACCAATCAAGCCCCGCCGCCCAATCTGCCGGCGGGATTCATTCCCCCGGGCACGCGCCTGCCGCCCGGGTTTCTGAGCAAGCCCATTCCTGGGGCTTCCGCCGCAAGACGGTGACAAGGCTGAAATCATGCGAGCCACAAGGGCGCCGGGCTTCACGCTGATCGAGTTGCTGGTGGCCCTGGCCATCCTCGGACTGCTCGCCAGCATGGCGGTACCGATGCTGGGAACCCTGCAGCGCGAGCACAAGGAGGCCGAGTTACGACGTGATCTGCGCGAAATCCGCACGGCCATTGACGCCTACAAGACAGACGTGGTCAATGGACGCATCGCCAACTCGGTGGACGCCAGCGGCTATCCGCCGAACCTGGATGTCCTGTGGCAAGGCGTGCCGGACCTGTCGCGGCCGGATCATCGCAAGATCTATTTCCTGCGCCGGCTACCGCGCGACCCCTTCTATCCCGATCAGAGCGCTCCCCCGGACCAGACCTGGGGAACGCGCTGCTATGCGAGTCCACCAGACGACCCCCAGCCAGGAGCCGACGTGTACGACATCCACTCCTTGTCGCCGCAAACGGGGCTCAATGGAGTGCCATACCGTGATTGGTAGCCGCGCGAATACCCGGTGCGCTCAAGGTCAAACCCACGGTTTCACCTTGCTGGAGCTGCTGATCGTGCTGGCGATCATCGCCTTGCTGCTGGCCGTGGTCATGCCCAATGACTTCAAGCCGCTGCAGCATTCCAAGGACGTGGTGCTGCGCAAGGACCTGCAGGTCATGCGGGAAGCGATCGATCATTATGAGGGCGACAAGGGGCACTATCCGGCCAACCTGCAGGCGCTGGTGACGGCAGGCTATCTGCGGGCCATTCCCGTGGACCCGATCACCGGAAACGCGGCGACCTGGGTGTTGGTACCGCCGCCCGGAGAAGCCGGGGGAGTGTATGACGTGCACAGCGGCGCCACGGGCAAGGCCACGCACGACGCAACGCCCTACGGCCAATGGTGAGGCGCGCGCGAGCCCGCACCCAGCGGGGATTCGCTCTGCTGTTTGTCCTGATCCTGATCGGCATCCTGGCAATAGGCATGACCGGGGCGGAACTGGTCTGGAGCACCGAGGCGAAGGAGCAGCGTGAGGCGCAGCTTCTATACGTCGGGGCGCAATATCGCCAGGCAATCCGCAGCTATTTTTTCGCAGTGCCGGGGCATCCGGCCTATCCGCAGCGTCTGCGCGATCTGCTCTCGGATCCTCGCTTCCCGCAGGCAGTGCGGCACTTGCGTCAGGAGTATCCAGACCCGATGACGGGCAAGCCCCTGCAACTCATTCGCGATCCGGTCAGCCACGGCATCATGGGGGTTTATAGCGCAGCACCTGGGCAGCCGTTGAAGGTGGGTGGTTTCCCGCTTGGCGATGCGGGGTTCACGGGGGCGAAGTCGTATGCGCAGTGGCGGTTCGTGTTCGCGCCGCTGGGGATTCAACAGCGCAGCCGCTGATCTTTTGAGTTATTCCTTGTGATTTCTTTTGCACGAGAATATGTGCTTATCAAACTTATCATACAAATCAAATAAAGTATCGCTCTCAGCGTTGAAGGCTGCGGTGAGTATTCCGCCAAGATCAAACTGCATCGTCAATTTTTCAGTGCCTGAATCGAATGTAGTTGATAAAAATTTTTGCCCACTCAGATCTCTAAGTATTTCCGCGTGATCTTTGTCATTTCTATTATAGGTAAAGCTGTTGACCATACCATTAACTGTCACGATTTCCCAATCGGAATCACCAAAAGATAGATGCCAAAGGCCGGCCGGGTAGACTCTTCGATTAGCTGCCGCCCGACCTCGCTTAAGCTCAGAGCCGCTTGCTACAGGCTCCCTAACCATTAAATGGGGATCACCAAACTCCGCATTCAAAATGCTGCCCGTGACAATTCTAACATCCCAAATGTATAAGCCAAGGAGAGGTTCAATATGTTTTTTGTATTCAGCATGCATAGCGGCACTCATTTCGCTCCACACCCGGGGAATATTTCAATCGCGCGATCCCGGATTTCTCCATACGACATATCCTGCCCTGTAATCTCTTCGTGTAATTGGCGTGCCTGATCTTTTGTAAGGCCTAATTCGACAACTATATCTCTGAACTGTTTATTCTGCGCTTGATTATTGCCTGGAGTCCCATCGCTTGAAAGCCCTCGCGGATCAACTAAATTGACCGGATTGCCGCCGACGTAGGCGTAGAGGTTGGTGCCTGCGGCCAGGCCTGAGGGGTCGGCGGAGATGTAGCGGCCGGTGGTGGGGTCGTAGAAGCGGTTGAGGTTGTAGTTCAGGCCCGTGTCCTGGTCGAAGTAC
>DAIAZB010000104.1 GCA_027443745.1 Thiomonas sp.
GGGATGCTGAAGCGGTCAAGATCCTGCGCCGTGCACAGCGCCGTCCAGGAAAGGGGCGGCGTTCGAGTCGATGATCGCGTGGCTCCGGCGGGCGACAAGCGCCTCGGTGCTTGTCGTCGGGTGAAGGATGGTGTGGTTCCCGAGTTCGCGTCACTGGGGAACCTGCCCGCCAGACAGGCACTGCGGCATCGCGGCAGATTCACCCCCACCGATCCCGCCTGGTTGCCAGGCTGCGGCCGACTTGCGTCGCTCGCGGCGCATGGTGGGATGGGGGATGTGAATCTTCTGGGGAACCGTGATGCCATTTCTGATGGAATCAATCACCGTGCTGCGCGATGCCGTCCTGGCGTTGTTGTGGACCGATCTGCAGGCGAGCGAGCGCTTGCGCGCGTGGCTGCAGACCCGCTACGCGGCGCGGGGCCAGGCGCCCGAGGAGGCGTACCGCACGGCCTCTTTGCGCCTGCTCGGTGCGGTGGGATGGGCGACCTTGTTCGTGCCGTGGCTGGCGCTCGGGCTGGCCTGGGGCAGCCGCGAGAGCGCCCATCTGGGGGCGCCGGTGTGGGTGAGCAAGGTGTCGTTGCTGCTGGCGTGGTTGCTGGCCTGGGCGTACGGGCGCGGGGTTTTGCAGTGGTTTCGCGTCGATGCCTGGCGGCGGGCGATCGATCGTCTGTGCGGCCGCGATCCGCGGGGGGCCGCGCCGGAGCGCATGGATGGGCTGCGTAAGCCGAAGGTGGTGGGTGGCGCGGTGCTGCGGCGCTGGCGGACAGCGCGACTGTGGGCCTGGACGACGGCACTGACGCTGCTTGGGCTGGTGTGGCTGCTGGCGCGCGGGCCGGCGATGCCGCAGCAGCTGTCGGTCATGCTCCTGGGGGCGGCGCTGTGGCTGCTGCTGTGGATGGTGCAGCGCTATGACAGGTTGGTGGCCGAGGTGTTCGACCTCAGTTTGGCGCGCTCGGCGGGCGGGTCGACGGGCGTGCAAGACAGTCGCCGCGTGCCGTGGTGAAGGGGCTGGTTGTTGCTTGGCGGATCCGCGGTCGCCCACTGCGGCGACTGGTGGCGCCTGCCGCCGCGACCACGCAGATCGAAGATCGCATCACCTTCCTTGGCCCTGCGCGAGTGCAGCATATGCACCGCGGCCGTCGACCAGCCCAGGAGCTGCGCGAACGGCGCTGTCGAACTGCCCGGCGTTGCCCTGATCAGTACGCACTGGATTCGCAGGTACTCGGCGTGGCTACCGGCGCGCTTGAGCCGATCGGCCAGCTCGGCAAACTGCACGCGGGCCAGTCAAACAAAGCCGCGTAACCCAGTGGCTGTGGACTACGGCGAACGAAGACAAGGTCAGAACGTTCAGCAACTTCGTCGGGGTCAGCCACGTGACGATGCAGCAGGGCTGCGGACTGCGCGCGTCGTCAGCCCGCGCCAGGTCGCCACGTCTGTCTTGCGACGCCCGCACACACGGGCAATGCAACAATCACTGCCAGTCCTTCCCTTGAAACACACTCTATCTGCATGGCCTCCGACCTCGTCGCTGTAGAAAACCGCCTCTGGGCCACGGCCGATCAACTCTGGGCCAATACCGGCCTCAAGCCGGCGGAGTTTTCCACGCCGGTGCTGGGGCTGATCTTTCTGCGCTATGCCGACAAGCGCTACACCGAAGCGGGCACGGTGCTCGCGGCCAGGGGTGTTCCGCTGGACGAGCGCGAGCCCATGGACTACCAGGCCGAAGGCGTGCTCTACCTGCCGGAACAAGCCCGCTTCTCCACCCTCACCGCCCTCAGCGAGGGCGAGAACCTGGGCCGCGCGCTCTCCAACGCCATGGCGCTGGTGGAAGAGCACAACCCCGAGCTGCGCGGCGTGCTGCCGCGCGGCTACAACGGGTTGCCCAACGCCACCCTAGTGGAACTGCTGCGCCTGCTCGCGCCGCTGGATCTGCAAGGCGACGCCTTCGGCAAGGTGTACGAATACTTCCTCGGCAACTTCGCGCTCAAGGAAGGGCAGAAGGGCGGCGTGTTCTACACGCCCACCAGCATCGTGCGGCTGATCGTCGAGATCATCCAGCCGTTTCATGGGCGCATCTTCGACCCGGCCTGCGGCTCGGGCGGCATGTTCGTGCAGTCCGCCGAATTCGTGCGCCGCCACCGCCGCAACGCCACCACCGAGCTCAGCGTGTTCGGCACCGAGAAAGCCGCCGACACGGTGAAGCTGGCCAAGATGAACCTGGCCGTGCATGGCCTCTCGGGCGACGTGCGTGAGAGCAACACCTACTACGAAGACCCGCACAAGGCCGTGTCGGGGCGCGGCGCCAACGCTACCCGGCAACGCACCTGAGCGATGGCGAACGCACGTCGATTGCCTTTCTCTACTTTCTCAAATCGCTGCAGGGCACCGACTTTGACTTGGCGACGGGCATCGTCGTCATCGACGATCCGGTATCCAGCCTCGACGCGAACTCGCTGTTCAGTGCATTCGGTTTCATGAAACAGCGCACCGCCGCCGCCGGGCAGCTTTTTGTGCTGACGCACAACTTCATCTTTTTCCGGCAGGTACGGAACTGGTACTACAACCTGCCCGGGCAGAAAAAAAAGGATTTGAGCCAGAAGCCTGCCCGGTTCTACATGCTTGCGACTGAGTTTGATGGCGGCGCGAGAACTGCGAGGCTCGATCCGCTTGATCCGTTGCTGCATCAGTACGAGTCCGAGTACCACTACCTGTTCAAACGGGTTTTCGAGGAAGCAAACAAGACCCCCGTGGTGGGTATGGAGGCCTATTACGCGATGCCAAACATCGCACGGCGCCTACTGGAGGCGTTCCTTGCATTCCGAATCCCGGACAAGTCGGGTGAGCTTTTCCAGATGCTGGAGTGCGTTGACTACGATGCGGCGAAGAAGACCCGCATCCTGCGGTTCCTGCACACGTACTCGCACTTCGACCAAGTAGCTGAGCCTGACCACGACCCTTCCGTGCTGTCGGAAACTCCGGCCATTCTTCAAGGGGTATTGGCATTGATCCGTAGCTGCGACGGGCAGCATTACCAAAGAATGGAGCAACTTGTCACGTCAGCAACTACAAGCCAGGCCGCCAGCGCATGAGCGCATCCAAGCCGCAACCGCCGATCACGCTGCGCAACTCCGATTTGCAGAAGGGACTTCCCGTCCTGCGTCGCGCAGCGCAGAACGCACGCAAGCTGGCGCTGCGTACCGGCACGCACTGCTACGTGTGGTGCGACGGCAGGATGGTGAACATCGGCGCGCCGGGGTCTGCCGGCCTGCCGGGTCAAGCTGACGACTGAGTTGGCTTGCATCGGCGCGGATTGACCGCAGATCCTGCTGTACGGGATGATTCCGTACAATACGCTTCGAGCTTGTTCCGAGCCTTAACCAGGACACCGCCATGACGGCCGCCGCCCGACTCGATCTACGCCTCAACCCCACCGACAAGGCACGCATCAGCCGCGCCGCCGACTTGCGCGGCATGCCGCTGTCGGCGTTCGTGCGCGACGCAGTGCTGCGCGAGGCCGAGACCGTGATGGCCGCCGAACTCAGCGCCACATTATCGGCGGCAGAATCGCGCCGCTTCATGCAAGCGCTGGACGCCCCGTTCAAACCCAATGCGCACCTGAAGCGGGCCATGGCCGGCGCGGCGCAACTGACCCGCTGACGTGGCGTTGCAATGCATGCTGCTGGACGCCAGGCAGCATGACCGCGAGAACTTCCGCTGTGGCGAACCGACGCTGGACGCCTATCTGCGCGAGCGCGCCGGGCAACATCAACGCGATGGCATCGCCACCACCCATGTGCTGGTGGAGGATGCCGACGCCGCCCGCATCCTCGGCTATTGCAGTCTGGCGGCAGGGCAACTGTTTTTGACCGACCTGCAACCCGCCGACCGCAAGCGACTGTCTGCACATCCGGTGCCAGCTGTGCGCATCGGCCGGCTGGCGGTGGCGCAGTCGGCGCAGGGCCAGGGCTACGGCCAATTGCTCGTAGGGCATGCCGTGCAATCCAGCCTGCAATTGCGCCTTCAACTGGGCGTGCGCGTGCTGTTGGTGGATGCTCTGAACGACGGGGCCGCCGCCTTCTACCGTGCCTTCGGCTTTCGCGCCACGCTGGATGGGCCCGCCCGAACGCTGTATCTGCCGCTGGGCAAGGGCTGAACCTTGGAGACGCCACGCATGCACCCCAGCACCGTGCTCACCGTGCGCGAAGTGTCGGCCAGCTATGGCGAAGGGCTGCTGGTGGAGCAGGCCGCCATCGATCTGCTGCAGGAGCTGGGCTGGGGCTTCAAGAACCTGTTCAGCGAAACCCTGGGCGAGCAGGGAACGGAAGGCCGCGACAGCGAGCGCCAGGTCATCCTTACCCGCCGCCTGCGTATGGCCTTGCAGCGGCTCAACCCCGGCTTGCCGGAGACGGCCTACGCGCAGGCTATCGAGCAGGTCACGCAGGAGCGCAGCACACAGATCGCGGTGAACGCCAACCGCGACCTGTACCGGCGGCTCAAGAACGGCGTGAAGGTGAGCCTTCCCGATGCGCATGGCGGCCAGCAAATTGAAACCCTGCGGGTGATCGACTGGACGGTGCCGGCGAACAACGACTTTTTCCTTGCCTCGCAACTGTGGGTGGCGGGCGACATGTACCGCCGCCGCTGCGATCTGCTGGGCTTCGTCAACGGCCTGCCGCTGGTGTTCATCGAACTGAAAAAGCCCAGCGTGCCGCTGAAGAGCGCCTTCGACGACAACCTG
>DAIAZB010000105.1 GCA_027443745.1 Thiomonas sp.
GAAGCACTTGATTTTTCAGGCTTGCGTGCCGCAGCCGGGTCTGGCACGGAATCTGCACGGCGACGAGCAGCCACCAGACCGGCCCGCGCCGGCGGACCTGGTGTTTCCTGCCAACCCGACGCCGCACCTCGACCCCCGACGCCTCGCTCCCGACCATGCCCGCCTCCTCTGTGACCTGTCCGTTCTGCGGCCTGCTCTGCGACGACCTCGTGGTGGGTCTGCGCGACGGCCGTGCGCGGGTCGAGGCCGCGGGTTGCGCCCGCGCCATGGCCCTGTTCCCTGCCCCGCCGCAGGGCCAGGCGCGCATCGACGGCAGCCCCGCCACCTGGCCGCAAGCCGCGCGCGCCGCCGCCACCCTGCTGGCGCAGGCCCGGCAGCCGCTGATCGCCGGACTGGGCTGTGACATCGCCGGGCAGCGCGCCGCGGTGATGCTGGCCGAGCGCGTGGACGCGGCGCTGGACCCGATGGACAGCACCGCGCAGCAGCGCAACCCGTTCCCCTTTCAGGACAGTGGCTGGATGCCCACCACCTTGTCGGAACTGCGCAACCGCGCCGACGTGGTGGTGTTCGCGGGCACGCTGGGGGCCGGCCAGCCGCGCCTGGTCGAGCGCTGCCTGGCCCCCACGCTGTCCTCTCCGTTTGGCGAACTGCACCGGCGGATCATCGCCATCGGTTCTGCTCTCCTCCGGCCTGCGGCATGGCCCGCCGGTGCAGACCTCGCCAACATCATCGACCTGCCCAACCTACACCTGGCCGAGGCGTTCGGCCTGCTGCGCGCGCGCCTCGCCGGCCAGCGCCTGGACGCCACAGCGCTGCACGGCGTCGCGCTCGAACGCTTCGACGCCCTGTTGGAGACGATGCAGTCCGCGCGCTACGGCGTGCTGATCTGGAACGCCGCCGAGCTGGACTTCCCGCATGCCGACCTGGCGGTGCGCGCCATGGCGGAACTGGTGCGCGAACTCAACACCCGCACGCGTTGGTCGGTGCTGCCGCTGGGTGGAGGCGACGGCGGCACCAGCGCCGCCCAGGTCTGCACCTGGCTGGCGGGCTACCCGCCGCGCCTGCGCTTCGTCAACGGCATGGCGCAGAGCGACCCCCTGCAACGCGGTGCCGACACCCTGCTGGCCGCCGGCGAGGCCGATGCGCTGCTGTGGATCAGCGCCTTCGATCCGGCGCGCACGCCCCCACCGGCACGCTGCCCACGCATCGTGCTGGGCCGCGCCGACCTGCGCCTCGACCCCGCGCCGGACGTGTTCATCCCGGTGGCCGTGCCCGGGGTGCAGGCCCCTGGCATGCTCAGCCGCATGGACCAGGTGGTCACGCTGCCGCTGATGGCCCCGGCCCCGGCGGATCTCCCCACCGTGGCCGAGGTGCTGGCCCGCATCACCCAGGAACTGGGCCATGCTGCGGCTGCGTAACGCCCGTGTCATCGACCCCGCGCAGGGTCTCGACGATGTCGCCGCCGGCACCCGGCGCGACCTGTTCGTGGACGCCGGGCGCATGGCGGCCGACCCCGGGCCGCAGGCGGCGATCGACCACGACGTCGACCTGGCCGGCGCCGTGGTCATGGCCGGCGCCATCGACATCCACACCCATATCGGCGGCGGCAAGGTCAACATCGCCCGCACCCTGCTGGGCGAAGACCATCTGCTGAACCGGCGCGCGGGCCGCTTGCTGGAGGGCGGCGGCTGGCAGCACGCGGGCTGCGGCCACGCCACGCCCACCACCTGGGCCACCGGCTACCGCTACGCCGAGATGGGCTACACCACTTGCTTCGAACCCGCCATGCTGCCGACCAACGCGCGCCAGACCCACCTCGAGCTGGGCGACACGCCCATGGTGGACAAGGGCGCTTACGCCATGCTGGGCAACGACGACTTTTTCCTGCATCTGCTGGCCGGCGGCGCCGAGCCGCAGACCCTGGCCGACTATGTCGG
>DAIAZB010000106.1 GCA_027443745.1 Thiomonas sp.
CGTGGGCTCGAAACTGCGGCTCATGCCCAGCAGGTTGCGAAAGCGTCGCTCCTCGAACGCGGAAATGGGCAGGATGGAGCGCAGCGCGGCAATCGTGGCGTCGAGTCCGCGCGTTTTGCTCGGCGTGATTTCCAGGGTGTAGGCGGCGAAATTGTTGGCCAGCAAAATGCCGTTGCGGTCGAGAATGAGCCCGCGCGTGGGCACCAGCGGCACGATGGCAATGCGGTTGTCCTGCGCCTGCAGCGAGTACTGCCTGTGGCGGATCACCTGCAGCCACAGCCAGCGGCCGACGAGCAGGGCAAAGCTGAGCACCACCACCAGCGTGGCGATGAGTAGCCGGCGACGAAAGCGCGACAACTCGCGCTCGACGTTCTTCAGTTCAGCCATGGCGCATGGCTCGTGGGGCAAAACGCAAGCAACTCGCTGCACCCTCCAGGACGGGCAAGTCCAGATTCACTCGAGTTGGTGCCGCAAGTCGCACCGAAGTTCGTTTGCGTGGAGCCATGGCGATCGAGCAAGCGCATCAGCCCCCGGTTTTCTCACCGGCCGGGGAGTGCGCTGGGGAGCTGCTGGATGCGCTCATAGAGGCCTGTTCTGGTCGGTGTCCGGTGCGCGCCGCTGGGGCGCCAGCAGCAACCAGCTCACCGCCGGCCACAAGGCGGCCTGCAAGACCGGGGCGAGGAAAAATGCCCAGCCCGGAAACGAGGCACCGGCCATCATGCGCACGACGAACTGCAGCACCTGCGCCGCGACGAACAGCGGCAGCACCTGCAGGGCTTGCTGCGGCAGGGAGAACCATTGCAGGCGGCGGTGCAGCGCCACGGCAAAAAAGGCCAGCAAGGTGTAGGCCAAGGCGTGCTGACCCAGCAGCGCGCCTTGCTGCACATCCACCAGCAAGCCCAGGGCGAAGCCGGCGCCGATGCCGACGCGGCGCGGCTGGTGCACGGCCCAGAACACCAGAACCAGCGCCAGGCTGTCCGGCAGCCACGGCAGTCGGCCCAGCGGCAGGAAATCCACCAGCAAGGCGGCCAGCAAGCTGCCCCAGATGAACCAGGGCCGCACCGCCAGCAGCAGCACTTCACCGCGGCCGGTGCCGTCGGTGCTCGTGGTGCCGGATGGGCGTCTGAGGAACGGGCCGATCGACATGGACTCTGGCGCCAATCTCAGGGGCGCGCGGCGGCGCCGCGGCGGGTTTTGGCGGTTTCGGCCGCTGGCGCCAGCGCCAGCGGGGCCAGCGGTTTGAGCACCAGCACGTGACGGCCGCCGTTGACATGCGCCAGTGGCGCGCACAGCACGCGGGTGAAGGCAGCGTCGGGCCGGCGCTGCACGTCGATGACGCGCGCCACCGCCAAGCCTGCGGGGTAGATGCCGTCGAGCCCGCTGGTGACGAGGATGTCGCCCACGCGCACGGTGGTGTCGGCGGCCTGCCAGCGCAGCTCCAGTCCGCCCCGGGTGGCGTCGGCGTCGCCCGCCAGCACGCCGCGCTCGCCGTCGCGCGCGACTTCCACCGGCACATCGGAATCGCGGTCGGTCACGAGCGTGACTTGGGCGCCGAGCGGATCGACCTGCGTGACCTGGCCGAGCAGCCCGGTCTCATCCATCACCGGCGAGCCCAGCTCGATGCCTGCCAGGCTGCCGCGGTCGATGAACAGCTTGCGCGAGAACGGGTCGCTGGCCTGCGCCACGATCTCCGCCGCCGTGGTTCGCATCGGCACGTTGCGCTGCAATTTCAGCAGGGCCCGCAGACTGGCGTTTTCGGCCTGTAGCTGGCTGGCGAGTTCAGCTTTGAGTGCCAGTTGCACATTCGCCTTGCGTTGAGCCTGGGCATCGCGTTGTGCGGTCTGTAACGACTCGAAATGCACGGCCACCGCGCCCAGCGCCAGCACCGGCGCGCGCGCGACCTGAACCACGGGCTCGATGGCGGTGGAGATGACCTGGCGCAGCGGCGTGACGAGGTGCCAGCGCGCATCCATCGCCATCAGCAACAGCGACAGCGCAGCATAGAACGCCAGGCGCGTGATCGCGGATGGTCCCTGCCGGAAGAATGGCGGCGGGGTGCGCTCCAGGGTTTGATAGGCCATGGCAGGAGAGTTGCCGATTCAGCGGGCGGCGAGGCAGCGGATCAGGCGGCGCAGGCGGACGCGCGCCGTGGGCGAGGGCCGCGCCAGGCCGATGGCCGTGGAGCGGCCGCAGGCCTCACTCCGAGGTGAAGATCGTGCCGAGCCGGTCCATGCGCTCCAGCGCCATGCCACAACCACGCGCCACGCAGGTCAGCGGGTCTTCCGCCACCAGCACTGGCAGGCCGGTTTCTTCGGCCAGCAGGCGGTCGAGGTCACGCAGCAGGGCGCCGCCGCCAGTCAGCATCATGCCGCGTTCGGCGATGTCGGCGCCGAGTTCGGGCGGGGTTTGCTCCAGCGCGTTCTTCACCGCCGAGACGATCTGGTTCAGCGGGTCGGTCAGGGCTTCGAGAATTTCGTTGCTGGAAATGGTGAAGCTGCGC
>DAIAZB010000107.1 GCA_027443745.1 Thiomonas sp.
CTACGACCTCATGCCCTGCGCGCCCGACCTGCTGCGCCTGCTGGAAGGCCGCAAGCTGCCCGGACTGGTCACGCCGGAGATGACCGAGAGCATGATCGAGCTGTCCACCGGCATCTGCACCGGCTATGACGACGCGCTGGCCCAGCTCACCGAAATCCAGGGCGCGCTGGTGGACGCGGCGAACAAGCTGGACGTGGGTCTGGCGGGCGGGGGCACCCATCCTTTCCAGCACTGGGCGCAGCAGCGCATTTTCGACAAGCCGCGCTTCCTGCAACTCTCCGAGCTGTACGGCTACCTCAGCAAGCAGTTCACCGTGTTCGGCCAGCATGTGCACCTGGGCTGCCCGGACGCCGACACCGCCCTCTACACCCTGCATTGCGTTTCGCGTTTCATTCCGCATTTCATCGCGCTGTCGGCCTCGTCGCCCTACGTGCAGGGCGAGGACACGGGCTTTCACTCGGCGCGGCTGAACTCGGTGTTCGCCTTCCCGCTCTCGGGCCGCGCGCCCTTTGCGCTGACCTGGGACGCATTCGAGCGCTACTTCGAGAAAATGACCGCGACCGGCGTGGTCAAGAGCATGAAGGATTTCTACTGGGACATCCGCCCCAAGCCCGAGTACGGCACCATCGAAGTGCGGGTGATGGACACGCCGCTGACCATCACCAAAGCGGCGCGCATCGCCGCCTACATCCAGACCCTGGGCCGCTACATCCAGACCGAGCGGCCCTTCACCCCGGAGGAAGACGATTACCTCGTCTACACCTTCAACCGCTTCCAGGCCTGCCGCTTCGGCTTCGACGGCACCTTCGTCGACCCCGCCACGCGCGAGCACCGCACCCTGCGCGAAGACCTGATCCGCACCATCGTCAAGCTCGAAGGCCACGCCGCAGAATTGAAGTCCGACACCGCCTTGCGCGAGCTGCTGGCCGACGTCGGCAACCGCGGCAATGACGCGCAATGGATCCGCGAAACCTTCAGCCGCGAAAAACACCTGCCCGAAGTGGTGCGACAGCAATGCGGCCAATGGATGGGTCACGGCAGTTGATGCCTTGCACCCACATGTGAATCTCAACCGAGACGCATCGGCCGCATCAATCGACAGTCTGCGACGCGACGGTTGGCGCTTGACCCGCCTGCGCCGTGAACTGCATGCGATGCAACTGCGCGTACAAGCCCTCGTGCGCGAGCAACTCAGCCTGCGTCCCCAACTCCACCAGGCGCCCTTCATCAAGCACGGCGATGCGGTCGCAATGGGCAATGGTGGCGAGGCGGTGGGCGATGACGATGGTGGTGCGGCCCTGCATCAGCCGGTCGACCGCCTGCTGCACCAGACGCTCGCTCTCGGCGTCGAGCGCGCTGGTGGCTTCGTCCAGAATGAGCAGCGGCGCATCGCGGTACAGTGCGCGAGCGATGGACAGGCGCTGGCGCTGGCCGCCGGAGAGCTGCGAGCCGTTATGCCCCACTTCGGCCTGAAGCCCGCCAGGCAGGCCACGCACGAACTCGGCCAGCGCGGCGGCCTCCAGCGCGGCCCAGGCGCGGGCCGCGTCCACCGGCTCGCCGAAGCTGACGTTGATGCCCACGGAATCGTTCAGCAGCACCACCTCCTGGCCGACGTAGGCGATTTGCTGGCGCAGGCTGTGCAGGGTCCAGTCACGCAGCGGCACGCCATCGAGCAGCAGGCGGCCGGCCGTGGGCTCCAGCAGGCGCGGAACCAGGCGCATGAGCGTGGTCTTGCCCGCGCCGGAAGGCCCGACCAGTGCGAGGCTTTCACCCGCATGCACCCGCAGGCTGACGCCATCCAGCACCGGGCGATCGAGCGCGCCGATGCGCACGGTCACGTCGTCGAACTCCAACTCGCCCCGCACCCGCTCCACCGCATGGCTGCCTGTGTCCAGTTCCTGGGGCGTGTCGACGATGCCGCGCAGGCGCTGCAGCGAACTGAGCGCGCGCATCATCGGCTGCACGATGTCGGACACCCGCCGCAGCGGCGACAGCGTCATCAGCATGGCGGTGATGAAGGACACGAAACTGCCAACGCTGTGCTGGCCCGAAACATCGCTTTGCCACATGGCGTAGACCATCACCACCGACACCGCCAGTGCCGACAGCCACTGCGACACCGGCGTGGTGGACGAGCCCGACACCAGCGTCTTCACCGTGGTGCGGCGCAGGTTCTGGTTGATGGTCTCGAAGCGCGCGGCGAACCCATCCTGCGCGTTGTGCACGCGCACCACCGGCGCCGCCAGCATGCCCTCTTCCAGCGCATACGACACCTCCTCGGCGGCGCCCTGCATCTGCGCATTCAACCGCTTCGCGCGGCGGCTGATGCGGCGCATGACGAACAACAGCGGCAGCAGCACCGCCAGCGTCAGCAGCGTCAGGCTCCAGTTCACCCACATCAGGTAGCCGAACAGCGCCAGCAAGGTCAGGCTGTCGCGCACCAGGGTGAGCAGGCCGGGGAAGATCATCCCCAGCGCCAGTTGCGCCTCGTACACCGCCGCGCCAATGAGGCTGCTGGCGCTTTCGCGCTGCAGCCCGGCAAGCTGCGCATGCACGATCTGCCCATACACCAGCGTGCGAACCCGCGCCAACACGTTCTGCGTCAGCCACTGTGTGAGAAACTGCGAGGCCAGCCATGCCAAGCCACGCACCGTGAACAGCCCGAGCAACACCGCCGGCACGGCCCACAGCGGAAAATCGCGTTTCGTGGTGAAGCCGACATCGAGCACATGCTTCATCAACGCCGGCAGCACCGGTTCCGTCGCCGCAACGATGGCGGCGAACAACACGATGAGCAATGCGGCCGAACGGTTCCGAGGGTTGGCCGCAAAGAGGCGGCGAAGCAGATCCAAGGCAGCTCGGTGATCCCACGCCCCCTTATTGGCTAGGGGCCGATTGTTGGATTGCATAGAGTCTCGCAATGATGAAATATGCCCATGCCCGGCTATCGGGGCCGCCTTTCTACCATACAACCCATTGGTCTCTCGATCCAGGCCATCCAACCCCAATCCTCCATGTTCAGCATCCTGATTCCGACTTGGAATAATCTTCCCTACCTGCAACTGTGCATCGACAGCATCCGGCGGCACAGTTGCATGGAGCACGACATTCTGGTGCACGTCAATGACGGCTCCGACGGCACATTGGAGTGGGTTCGGGATCAGGGCATTGCGCACACGCATTCGACCGCCAACGTGGGCATCTGCCTCGCGGTCAATCAACTCGCCAGCATGGCGACTCGCCAGTGGTTGGTCTATCTCAACGACGACATGGTGTGTTGCCCCGGATGGGACGCGGCGCTGATCAACGCCATCGATCGCCAGCCGCACGATCTCGTCTATCTCTCGCCCATCATCATCGAGCCGCGCTCGACCGTCAATCCGCTCACCATCGTGCAGGACTTCGGTTCGACCGCGGAAACCTTCAATGAGGCCGCCATGATGGAGCAGTTCGCATCCGATCCGCTCGGCGACAGACTCGGACAAGCTTCGCCGGTCAGCGTTGTAAGCAGGCGCTGGTGGCATATGGTCGGCGGCTACAGCATCGAATTCAGCCCAGGCATGGGTAGCGAAGACGACTTGATGATGAAATTCTGGGTTGCCGGTTGCCGCCACTATGCCGTGATTGGCGACAGCCGCATCTATCACTTTGCCTGCCGCAGCACCGGACGGGTGCGGCGCAATCACGGAGCGCGAACCTTTGTCACCAAGTGGGGCTTGACTCAGGGAGACTTCAAGCGCCGCGTGCTATTACCCAGTGCGAGTCCACAAGTGCCTGCACTGTCCATGCCCGAGCCGACGCCGGCGGGACGCCTCAAGCGCGCCGTCTACGGCCTCACCGGCAATTTCCCGCTGGGCGACCTTTCCGCCTGGGATGCGATGCCAGGCCAGCATCTTCATGCTGAGCCCATCCCCGCGACAACACCGATGGATGCCAACTGATGCAACCCTCAGACGTCAGCATCTCCGCCATCATCATCACGCGCAACGAGTCCGAAAATCTCGCTGACTGCATGAGAGGACTCGATTGGTGCGACGAGATCATCGTGCTGGACAGCGGCAGTACGGACGACACACAGGAGCGTGCACGAAGCCTGGGAGCACGCGTTGTCGTGCGTGCAGACTGGCCCGGCTTCGGTCCACAAAAAAACCGAGCGCTCGATCTTGCCCACTGCGCGTGGGTCCTCTCGATTGATGCCGACGAGCGCGTGACGCCTGAACTGGCAGCTGAAATCCGTGCCATCATCACCCGCCCTGGCGCCGCGAATGCCTATTCCCTACCCCGCCTGTCCAGCTATTGCGGTCAGTTCATGCGCCATGGCGGCTGGTACCCTGATCGGGTGGTGCGTCTTTTCAGGCGCGGTACAGCGCGCTTTTCGGACGACATCGTGCATGAGTCCCTGCACACCACAAGCAGGGTTGGCGAGTTGCGGCATGACCTCATCCACATCAGTTACCGATCATTCGACGACGTCCTGGAAAAAATGAACCGCTACTCGACAGCGGGCGCTCACAAGGCTGCCGCAAAAGGCCGAACCGCAAGCTTGCTTTCGGCCGGGTTTCACAGTCGATGGGCCTTTTTACGCGCCTATGTTCTGCGCTTGGGTTTTCTCGATGGGCGCCTGGGTTTTGTCCTGGCTTGCGCCATCGCCCATGAAACCTGGTACCGGCACCTCAAGCTCTGGCAGCTGACCCAGGAAAAGCTCCGCACTGTCGATCTGCATGCGCAATCTGAAACGCTCGATTGACCGCGGTGGACCCCATGACTGTCGCCGACTCGCAGAGACCATCGTGAACGTACGCCTCCAAACGGCGCTCGGTCCATCCCTTGGTGAAGCTCCGACAGGCGACAGCAAACAAGACCACAGCGCTTTGCGTGGATTTCCGGTTGCATCCGATTACGCATCGCAGCCACTTGCCTACGTAAAATGGAATCGTCACCGTACGCGTTTGTTGCGACATTTGCGGTGCGCGCCTTTCACGTCTGCCCTATGTCCGTGGCGCCAACACCCAATCTCCCTGTCCGACACATGAAGCGATGAAGCGACGCCAATTCCTTCTCAATAGCTTTTCCAGCCCC
>DAIAZB010000108.1 GCA_027443745.1 Thiomonas sp.
AGCAGATTCACACCACCCGCGTGGCCATGGCCGAGGCCGAGTTCATCCTCGGCTGCGACCCCATCGTCACCGCCGACCGCGAAACCCTCTCCCGCGTGCGCGAGGGCCGCACGTTCGTGGCGCTCAACACCCATGGCGCGCCCACCGCCAGCTTCGTGCACCAGCCCGACTGGCAGTTCCCCGACGCGGCCTGCAGCCAGACCATCGCCCAGGCCGCCGGCGCCGGGCAGGTGGCCGGTTTCGACGCCGAAGCCGCCTCGCTGCGCCTGCTCGGTGACGCCCTCTACGCCAACCCCATGCTGCTGGGCTTCGCCTGGCAGAAGGGCTGGATTCCGCTGGGTCAAGCGGCGCTGTTGCGCGCCTTCGAGCTCAACGCCGTGCAGGTGGAGAAGAACAAGGCTGCATTCGCATGGGGCCGCCGCGCCGCGCACGATCCGCAAGGCTTCGCCGCGCTGGCCACCACGGAACAGGTCATCACCCTCGCGCGCCGGCCGTCGCTGGACGACGTGGTGAAGCGCCGCGTCGAGTTCCTCACCGCCTACCAGAACGCCGCCTATGCGGCGCAGTATGCCGAGGTGGTGGCGCGGGTGCGCAGCGCCGAGGCTGCGCTGTCGTCGACTCACCTGGGCACCCGCCTGAGCGAGGCCGTGGCCAAGGGCCTGTTCAAACTCATGGCCATCAAGGACGAATACGAAGTCGCCCGACTGCACACCGACGCTGCGTTCGCGCAACAACTGCAAGGCCAGTTCGAAGGCGATTTCAAGCTGCATTACCACCTGGCCCCGCCCATGTTCGCCAAGCGCAATGCGAAGGGCGAACTGGTCAAGCGCGCGTTCGGCCCCTGGGTTGGCAGCCTGTTCAGGCTGCTGCGCCACGGCAAGGCGCTGCGCCATACCTGGCTCGACCCCTTTGCCCGCACCACCGAGCGCCGCGCCGAAGTCGCGCTGCTGGCGCGTTACCGGCAGACGCTGGAGCAGCTCCTCGCCGGTCTGCGTGCCGACAACCTGGACCTGGCGGTGCGCATCGCCAGTCTGCCCGAGCAGGTGCGCGGCTACGGCCATGTGCGCGCGCGCAGCCAGGCCGCGGTGCAGCCGCAGTGGGACGCGCTGCTGGCGCAATGGCCGAACGGCGCCGGCGAAGCGGCCCAGACCGCGGCCCCGCGCCAGCCCGTCGCCGTGTGAGCGCGGACCCGTGCATGCACCGGGCTGCGTCGGCGGGCCAGTTGTGTCCAAGCCCCGCCTGGGAGGCTCGGCGCGGCACAGGCGCCGTGGCCATTCGCATCGCGCGCGAACCGGCGCGGGCCTGTTCGCGGGTTCATGCTCATCTCCCCGGGGCCTGACGCAAAGCGCCGGGTCGGGAGGCGTTAACCTGTCGACGGCGCTTCAGCCGCGCGGCCTCGCATGCCTCGGCGCGCGGGCCGCCCCAACCTTCTGCTCCCTCTTGCGATGACCGACCTGCCCAGCTTTGACGACGTCGCCGCCGCCGCCCGGCGGCTGCATGGCCAAGCCCACCGCACACCGGCGCTGAGTTCGCGCACCGCCAATGCGCAGCTCGGCGCCGAGGTGTTTTTCAAATGCGAGAACCTGCAGCGCATGGGCGCTTTCAAGTTCCGCGGCGCATACAACGCGCTGGCGCAGTTCGACGCCGCGCAGCGCAAGGCGGGCGTGGTGGCGTTT
>DAIAZB010000109.1 GCA_027443745.1 Thiomonas sp.
TCTACTTCATCATGATCCGCCCGCAGATGAAGCGCCAGAAAGAAACCCGGGCCATGATCAGTGCGCTGACCAAGGGTGACGAGGTCGTGACCACCGGCGGCCTGGTCGGCCGCGTCACCAAGGTGGGCGACAACTACATCCAGCTCGAAGTGGCTGACAAGCTTGAAGTGCAATTGCAGCGCTCGGCCGTGAGCATGGTGTTGCCCAAGGGCACGATCAAGGCCGGCTGAAGCCGCGGCCACGCACATTTGCACCGCCAGCGCCCCCGCGCTGCAAGCCCACGCAGGGGTCGCCACGCCTGAGCCCTGTCGCCCGAGCCCACCATGAACCGTTATCCGCTGTGGAAGTACTTCATCATGGCCGCCGTGCTGGTGGTGGGGTTCGTCTATGCCCTGCCCAATTTTTACGGGGAGGCGCCGGCCGTGCAAATCACCTCGGCGCACGCCGGGCGCGACCTGCCGAACGCCGCCCTGCTGAGCCGGGGCGAGCAGGCTTTGAAGGCCGCCGACATCACCCCGTTGCGCAGCTTCATCAGCGGCTCGACGCTGAATTACAGCTTCGCCAAGACCGAGGTGCAGTTGCGGGCGCGCGACATCCTGGCGCATGCCCTCAACCCGAACCGCGACAACCCGAGCTACATCGTCGCCGTCAACCTGCTGAGCTTGTCGCCGGCTTGGCTCACGGCCCTGCACGCCAGCCCCATGTATCTGGGCCTGGACTTGCGTGGCGGGGTGCATTTCCTGCTGCAGGTGGACATGCAGGCCGCCATCCAGAAAAAGCTGGATTCCATCGCCGGTGAGCTGAAAACCGCGCTGCGCCACAAAGACGTGCGCTACAGCGAACTCAAGCGCGTCGGCGACACCGTGCAGCTCGACTTCCGCGACCCGGAGATGTTCACCGCCGCACAGCCGGTGCTGAAGGACATCGTCGGTGACGCGCTCGTCACCAGCATTCCGGCGGCATCGGGCGGCAGCATCGGCATCAAGCTCAGCCCGCAGACCATCCAGCAGACCGAGGACTACGCGATCAAGCAGAACATCCAGACGCTGCACAACCGCATCAACGAGTTGGGCGTTGCCGAACCGGTGATTCAGCAGCAGGGCACCGACCGCGTGGTGGTGGAGCTTCCCGGCATTCAGGACACGGCCCGTGCCAAGGACATCCTCGGGCGCACCGCTTCTCTGGAGGTGCGCATGGTCGACGACAGCCCCGTGGCGCAGGCCGCGCTGACGAGCAACGGCCCGGCGCCCCCCGGCGACCAGAAGCTGTACGACCGCTCCGGCAATGCCCTGATGGTGAAGAAGGATGTGCTGCTGACGGGTGAAAACCTGACCGACGCGCAAACCGGCTTCGATCCGCAGAACAACGAACCGGCGGTGTTCCTCACGCTGGACTCACGCGGCTCGCGCATCTTCCGCGACGTCACCCGCGCCAACGTCGGCAAGCGCATCGCCATGGTGCTGATCGACCGCCACAGCGCCCAGGTTGTCACCGCGCCGGTGGTGCGCGGCGAGATTGCCGGCGGCCGCGTGCAGATCTCGGGCAGCATGACCGTGCCCGAAGCCAACGACATCGCCCTGCTGCTGCGCGCCGGCGCCCTGGCGGCGCCGATGCAGATCATCGAAGAGCGCACAATTGGCCCGAGCCTCGGGCAGCAGAACATCCTGCAAGGCTTTCACTCCGTCACCTGGGGTTTCGTCGCCATCGTCGCATTCATGTGCGTCTACTACATGCTGTTCGGCGCGATCTCGTCCATCGGCCTGGCGGTCAACCTGATGCTGCTGATCGCGCTGTTGTCCATGCTGCAGGCCACGCTCACGCTGCCCGGCATCGCCGCCATGGCCCTGGCGCTGGGCATGGCCATCGACTCCAACGTGCTGATCAACGAGCGCATTCGTGAAGAGCTGCGCAATGGCGCCAGCCCCCAGGCCGCCATCGCCACAGGCTACGAGCGCGCCTGGGCGACGATTCTCGACTCCAACGTCACCACCCTGATCGCCGGCCTCGCCCTGCTCATTTTCGGCTCGGGCGCGGTGCGCGGCTTCGCCGTGGTGCATGTGCTGGGCATCCTCACGTCCATGTTCTCGGCGGTGTTCTTCTCGCGCGGCCTGGTGAACTTCTGGTACGGGCGCAAACGCCGTCTGCAGTCGCTGTCGATCGGCCAGATCTGGAAGCCGGAGGCCGCCTCCGCGCCCGCTGCCGCCGGCGCCCGGCCGGCGGCCAAGCCTTCCGCCGCATCCGGCAGCAAGCCAGCGGCCAGGCAGCCGGGCAAGCACTGAACGCCAGCCCAATCGGAGACCCAGATGGAATTTTTCCGCATCCAGCGCGACATCCCCTTCATGCGCTATGCGCCGGTGTTCAACATCGTCTCGGCGTTGATGTTCGCGGCTGCCGTGTTCTTCCTGGTCTCGCGCGGCCTGCACCTGTCCATCGAGTTCACCGGCGGCACGGTGATGGAAGTCGGCTACCCGCAGGCGGCCAATCTCGACTCCATCCGCGGCGTGGTCTCCAAGATGGGCTATGGCGACGTGCAGGTCCAGACCTTCGGCACCGCGCAGGACGTGGTCATCCGCCTGCCGTTGCGCGAGGGCGAGTCCAGCGCGCAGCAAAGCGACAAGGTATTGACTGCGCTCAAGACCGCCGACCCGCAGGTGCAAATGCGGCGCACCGAATTCGTCGGCCCGCAGGTGGGGTCCGAACTCGCCACCGACGGCTTGAAGGCACTGACCTTCGTCATCGTCGGCATCATGCTGTACCTGGCGTTCCGCTTCGAGTGGAAGTTCTCCATCGCCGCGATCGTCGCCAATCTGCACGACGTCATCATCGTGCTCGGCTTTTTCGCGCTGTTCCAGTGGGAATTTTCGCTGCCGGTACTGGCGGCTGTGCTGGCCGTGCTGGGCTATTCGGTCAACGAGTCGGTGGTGATCTTCGACCGGGTGCGCGAGAACTTCCGCAAGTACCGCAAATACACCACGGTGCAGGTGATCGACAGCGCCATCACCAACACCACCAGCCGCACCATCATCACCCACGGCTCGACTCTGGCGATGGCGTTCTCCATGTTCTTCTTCGGCGGTCCGGCGCTGCACTTCTTCGCCCTGGCGCTGATCATCGGCATTTCGATGAGCATCTACAGCTCGGTGTTCGTCGCTGCCGCCATCGCCATGTGGCTGGGCGTCAAGCGCGACGACATGCTCAAGTCCGGTCCCGGCCGTCCCAAAAACCCGAATGACCCGAATGCTGGTGCCGTGGTGTAGGGGAACCCCGCGCCATGCCCGCAACCCTGGGCGCTTCAGTAGAAGCTGAAGGTCAGGTTGGTGCCGTTGATGGCGTTGTAGGCCGTGGTGTAGTCGCTGGCAACAGGCGAAGCCGTGAGATTCCAGGTCAGCAGATTGTTGGCGTTCGGGTCGTCGGTCGACGCCGGCGAAACCACCAGGTAGTCCTGCACGCCCTTGAGCGCCATGTCATAGGCATCACCCGATGCGGGGATGGCATTGATGTTCAGTCCACCCAGTTGAAACTCGCCGGCCACCTTGGCCGAGGCCGCCGCGTAGTTGGCCATCGTCAGGCCGCTGTTGGGGGTGATCATGGCCGTGGCCACCGTGGTCAGCGGGGTCACCACGGCATTCACCGTGCCCCCGCCGCCAATTTGAACCAAGGCCTGGAGGCTGGCGTTGGTGCTGGCAAGATTCGTCAGGGAGGTCGCGGTCCCGTTCGCCACATTGGTGTAGCTGCCGCCTGCGACCTGGATGAGAACCGGGCCGTAGTAACTCGTGAGGTTGACCGAAAACGTGCCATTGGCCGCGATGGGAATGTTGCATGTATTGAGCGAGGTCAGGTTCGTTCCCAGGTTGGCCGGGGGAGAAACCGCCGTGTTGATCGGATTGCCCTGACCGTTGGCCACCGCATACAAACACACGGCACCCGCGCCATTGCTGTTGACAGGCTGCCCTGCACCCATCAGCACCGTGCCGTTGAGGATGGAGCCCTGGTACTGCGTATTGGCGCCTCCGCCACATGCGCTGAGCAGCAGGGTCAAGGGGAGCACGGCACCCAGGGCGGCGCGGCTGTGATTCCAGGACATGGGTGTTTCTCCAGGGAAAGCGTAGGGTGTGTGCGCAGCCGCAACGACTTGCCGGTCGTTGCGGACGAGGCGGAAGGCTTAATGCACGACCCGAGCGTCGGCTTCGACGAACAACTCGTCGAGGATGAGGGCGTCGGGTTCTTCGTCGAGGCGCCAGAACACCATCAGGACGATGGTCTTGAGTTGCTCCAGCGGCAACTGTTTGATGCCGGTGGCCAAAGCCCGTTCCACCACGATTTCGCGCAGATGGGCCTGCAGCGTCCCGGCGGATTCGAGGAAATTCAGGTAGCCCACGGCGTCCACACCCAGGCAGTCGAGTTCCCGCTGGGCATACAGCCGGATGGAGCGGTCGCTGGGCGCGCCCAGGGTGCGGCTGCCGGCGACGGCCTGCTCCAGCCCTCGCAGCCAGTCGAGGGCATCGTTGATTTCTTCATTCTCGAAACCGGCGGCGCTCAACTTGCGCGACAGCTGCCCGAGTTCCGGGCAAGCCTCGGGGTGCCAGTAGGTTTCGTAGACGTACATCAGGATGTCGAACATGCGACCATTTTATGCACAAGGCCGCGTGGGTCGTGGCGCAAGGCCGTGACGGACCCACGCCGCTGAAAAGTCCGGCTCTGGCGGGCAAAGGCCACCACGAAACCAGGCTTGTCCGAATGCCCAGACGGTGGTTTCAGGCGCGCTCGATGCGCTGGTAGCGCGCCCCGGGCAGACGGGCAACGCGACCTTGCAGCTCGAGTTCGATCAGATGCTCCCCCAGCCACTGGGCACTGCGGCCGGTGCGCGCGGCGAGTTCGTCGAAACTCAGGATGGCATAGCCGAGCGCATCGAGCAGTTCACGTGCGGCGGGGGCTGCCGCGTCGAGGTCCGCATGCGCCTCCGCCGAAGCTGCGTCCGCTTCGGTCGGTTCCGGCCGGGCCTGTGGTGCTGCCCCTTGCAACTCGCTCAAGACGTCGTCGACGCACTCCACCAGCTTGGCACCGTCGCGCAGCAGGCGATGGCAACCGCGCGACATGGGATTGTGGATCGAGCCGGGAATGGCGAACACCTCGCGGCCCTGCTCGGCGGCCAGACGGGCTGTGATGAGCGAGCCGGACTGCACCGCAGCCTCGCTGACCAGCACACCACGGGACAGCCCGCTGATGATGCGATTGCGACGCGGGAAATTGCCGCGGGCCGGGGCGGTTCCAAGCGGGAATTCGGAGAGCAG
>DAIAZB010000110.1 GCA_027443745.1 Thiomonas sp.
GCCCGCGCGAGTTGGCCGCCGCGCGCGAGACCTTGCGCAAGCTGCCCGAGATCACGGCTCTGGGGGAAAGCTTCGACGACCCGCTGCTGGCGACGCAAGTTGCGGCACTGCGTCTGCCTGGCGCGCCGCTGGCTCTGCTCAACACCGCCTTGGCCGACCCGCCCGCTTTGAATCTGCGCGATGGCGGCGTCATCGCCACCGGATTCGATGCCGAGCTGGACGAGCTGCGAGGCATCAGCGGCGATTGCAGCGCCTGGTTGCTGCAGATGGAAGCACGCGAGCGCGAGCGCACCGGCATTGCCAACCTGCGCGTGCTCTACAACAAGGTGCATGGCTTCGCCATCGAAGTCACCCACGGCCAGGCCGAGAAGGTGCCGGCGGACTACCGCCGCCGTCAGACCCTCAAGGGCGCCGAGCGCTACATCACGCCTGAACTCAAGGCCTTCGAGGACAAGGCCCTGTCCGCGCAAGACCGCGGTCTGGCACGTGAACGGGTGCTGTACGCCGAGCTGCTCATAGCGCTGCAAGCGGCTGTCGGCCCCTGGCAGAAAGCCGCGCGGACGCTGGCCACATTGGATGTTCTGGCGGCCTGGGCAGAGCGAGCCCAGACCTGGAACTGGGCCTGCCCGGAACTGACAGCCTTGCCCGGCATCGAGATTCGCGGCGGGCGTCACCCGATGGTGCAGGCGCAGGTGGAGCGCTTCGTGCCCAACGACTGTGTGCTGCTGCCGCAAAGCCGCACGCACATCATCACCGGCCCGAACATGGGAGGTAAGTCCACCTACATGCGGCAAACGGCACTGATTGCGCTGCTCGCCTATTGCGGCAGTTTCGTGCCGGCAACATCCGCGCGCATCGGCCCGCTGGACGCCATCCACACCCGCATCGGCGCCGGTGACGACCTTGCCGGTGGCCGTTCCACCTTCATGGTGGAAATGACCGAGGCCGCCGCCATCCTGCGGCGCGCCACGGCGCAGAGCCTGGTGCTGATGGATGAAATCGGCCGCGGCACCTCGACCTTCGACGGCCTGGCGCTGGCCGCGGCGATTGCCGCGCACCTGCACGAGCGCTGCCGCGCCTACACGCTGTTCGCCACGCATTACTTCGAGCTCACCGCCTTCCCGACCAGCCATCCGGAGGCCATCAATCTGCATGTGAGCGCCGCCGAGCACGGCGACGGCATCGTCTTTCTGCACGAAGTGCAACCCGGCCCGGCCAGCCGCAGCTACGGTGTGCAGGTGGCGCAACTCGCCGGGATGCCCAAAACCGTGATTCGCGACGCGCGTGTGCGGCTCGAAAGCCTGCAACAGGCGCAAAGCGCACAGCTCGCGCAACTCGATCTGTTCGCACCCTCAGCATCACTGGACGACGCCGTGAGCAACGCGCCGAACGCTGCACGCGCCGGCCAGCCCGACCCGCTGCGGGAACAGCTCGCCACCATCGACCCCGACACCTTGAGCCCGCGCGATGCGCTTGACCTGATTTACACGCTGCAAGCCGTGGCACGCGAAAACCCGGCCGCCTGAAGCCGACTGCCCCAACCCGCGAGCGTTCATCGCGCATCGCCCCGACCGATGCCTCCCCCACCCGCAAGCTCCGACCCCGGCCCTGACGCCCGCCCTCTGCTGGTTTTCTCCCACGCCAACGGCTTTCCTGC
>DAIAZB010000111.1 GCA_027443745.1 Thiomonas sp.
CTTCGCCGCCGGCCTGCCCTGCTTCGGTCCCTCGCTCGCCTGGGTGCAGGGCGCGCGCGTGCGCCTGGGCGTGGTGGTGGACGTGATGCGCGACGAAACCTTCAGCGCCACCGAAGGCCGAGGCGCGCAGCTCAACGGCCAGCCTTTGCCTCGGCCAGCCACGCCGATTCCCCTGGCCAAGACGATCGCCTGCGTCGACTTCAAACGCCTGCCTGCGGCGCTCGCTGCCCGACTGGCCACGCACCCGCCCTACAGCTCGCAACGCTCCATCGGCTCCGTCGCGCTGGATTGGTGCTGGGCCGCCGCCGGCCGCTTCCACCTCTACCTGCACGGCAGCCAGGGGCTGTGGGACTACGCCGCGGGCAGCCTCATCCTGTCCGAGGCTGGCGGTCACAGCCGCACGCTGGCTGGCGAGGCGGTGTTCAACAACTCCCTGGACAAGCGCTCTGCGCTGTGCGCGGGCGATGCTGCGCTGTTCGAGCAATGGGCGGCATGGATAACGCGGGAAAGAGCTTGAATCCCCTTCGGCGATGGGCGTGCAACGCGTCCGGCTTCCAGGCTCGGCCCGTGCGGCGTTCCGGGTGTCCGCGCTCCATGCGCGGAAAACCGTCGAACCTAGCTGACATCAGGCAGCACCCAGGCCCGGCACCAAGGCTCCGGGCGCTGACATGGCGCGTTTCTGGGCCGCAGTGAAATCCAGCATCCTGGCGACGCTGCGACGCGCCCTGGCGGCCAGGTCGGCATCGAGCAGGATTTCGCCGCTGCCGGTTTGCAGCGTATGGGCCAGGCCTTCCAGGCCGTTCATCGCCATCCAGGGGCAATGGGCGCAGCTTTTGCAGGTGGCGCTGTTGCCGGCGGTGGGGGCTTCGAGAAAGAGCTTGCCGGGGTTTTGTTGGCGCAAGGCGTGGAACATGCCGTTGTCGGTGGCCACGATGTAGGTGGACGCCGGCATCTCACGCGCTGCCTGGAGAATTTGGGAGGTGGAACCGACGGCGTCCGCCAGGGCGATGACGGAGGCCGGGGATTCGGGATGCACCAGCACCTTGGCCTCGGGATGTTCGCGCTTGAGCAGTTCCAGTTCCAAGGCCTTGAATTCGTCGTGCACGATGCACGAACCCTGCCACAACAACATGTCGGCGCCGGTTTCGCGCTGGATGTAGCTGCCCAGGTGACGGTCGGGTGCCCAGAGGATTTTTTCGCCGCGCGCGTTCAGGTGCCGCACGATGTCCACGGCGCAACTGGAAGTCACCACCCAGTCGGCGCGTGCCTTCACGGCAGCGCTGGTGTTGGCGTAGACCACCGCGGTGCGGTCGGGGTGGGCATCGCACCAGGCCGTGAAGGCGTCGGCCGGACAGCCGATGTCGAGCGAGCAGGTGGCGTCGAGCTCCGGCATGAGCACACGCTTGTCCATCGACAGCATCTTGGCCGTCTCGCCCATGAAGCGCACACCCGCAACGACGAGCGTTCTTGCCGGGTGATCACGGCCGAATCGCGCCATTTCCAGCGAATCGGACACGCAGCCGCCGGTATCCAGCGCCAGATCCTGCAAGTCGGGGTGTACGTAGTAGTGCGCCACGAGCACGGCGTTTTCGCGCGCAAGCCGTTCGCGGCACAGAGCTTGCAGCGCCGAGCGGCGCTCCAGGCTTGGCTCTTGCGGCACACGAGCCCATGCGGGCTGAGTGCCGCAGACCGAGCTTTCAACAGTGATGGGGAATGTGGCTGACATGAACAATACCGTCGTTGAGATGCCAAGTGCGAGTCCTGGCGGACTGAACACGACATGCTGTCGGGGCTGTCGGGGTTGATCCGGGTGGCATGACGAACACCACGCCCTTCAGGCGCCGGTGAAGCGCATGGAGAAATCCACCGCCGAGACATCTTTGGTCAGCTTGCCGATGGAGATGCGGTCCACCCCGGTTTCTGCCAGCGCGCGCACCGTGGAGAGTTCGACCCCGCCGGACACTTCCAGTTCGGCACGTCCGGCGTTGACGGCCACCGCCTCGCTGAGTTGCTGCAGGCTCATGTTGTCGAGCAGCACCATGCGCGCATCCGCGGTCAGGGCTTCGCGCAACTGCTCCAAGGTCTCCACCTCCACCTGCACGAACACCCCGGGCGGCGCCAGTTGGTACGCCTGCTGCAGCGCGGGTGTGATGCCGCCGGCTGCGGCGATGTGGTTTTCCTTGATGAGGATGCCGTCGTACAGCCCCATGCGATGGTTGTGGCCGCCGCCGACACGCACCGCGTATTTCTGCGCCTCGCGCAGACCCGGCAGGGTTTTGCGGGTGTCCACGATTTTCGCCCGCGTGCCGGCGACGGCGCGCACATAGTCGGCGGTGCGGCTGGCCACGCCCGAGAGCAATTGCAGGAAGTTGAGCAGGGTGCGCTCGGCCGTGAGCAGAGCGCGGGCCGGCCCCTGCAGTTCGAGAATGGTCTGATCAGGCTCCATCGTCCCGCCTTCGGCCACCAGCCAGCGCAACTGCATCGCGGCGTTGACCTGACGGGCGGCGGCCTCGGCCCAGGGTTGGCCGCAGAGCATGGCGCGCTCGCGCGCGATGACGCGGGCGGTGGCGTGGGCACGCGGGGCGATGAGCGCGGCGGTGAGATCGCCCGTACCCACGTCCTCACTCAAGGCGCGCTGCGCATCACGCCCCGCAAGTTGCTGGAGCTGCATTCCCGAGGCAGGCAAGACATTCATGGGTTGTGAACGTGGAGAACAGAGGGTCAGTGTAGGGCGTGGGGCCGACGCATGCACTCGGCTGGACAGCCCCGAACACGGCATGGGAGCGGCGGCGCCATCCTTGCGACATTGGGTGCCATAGTTCAGGGCCAATGACATCCGACTCGATCTCAATTCAGACTCTATGGCGACAAGGAGCCTTTCTCAGCCACAAATATTCGGGTTTATACGGATCATTTCCACGAAGAACCCGTATTGACAAGCATATATCAGCGAACGCTAATATTGCGCACCCTCAAGGAAATGCCATGGATACTGCTGTCGATTTCGCCCGAATTTCCGTTGCTGCCTTGCGCAAGGGCAACTCGGCCATGCCGCCAGGCAAGCGCATCGCACGCAGCGAAGTGGTGACGGCCTGGCGCGGTGCCGCCGACTGCCGCAATTGCGGCGTGCGACGCATCGCCCTGTTCGGCGCCCTGCAGGTGGAGGATTTCGACGAGATTCACCAGGTCATCGACGACATGCAGTTCTCCGCCGGTCAATTGCTGTTCAGCGAAGGCACGCGCGGCGAGTGGCTCTACACCATCAAGACCGGCTTCGTGAAACTTGAGCGCGTGCTGCCGGACGGCACCCGGCGCATCACCCGCGTGGCCAAACGCGGCGACCTGGTGGGTCTGGAGTGCTTCATCCAGCAGCCTTACATGCACCACGCCTCGGCCATTGGCGCGGTGCGCGTTTGCCGCATTCCGGTGGATGTGATTCGCAGGCTGGAAGAGCATGTGCCCAATTTGCGCCAGGAGTTCCTGGAACGCTGGCACCACGCGCTGCGCGAAACCGACGAATGGGCGCTGTTGCTGGGCTCGGGCACCATCCCGTCGCGCATGGCGCGGCTGCTGCTCAAACTGGCTGAGCCGGAACTCAATGACACCTTTACCTTGCCGAGACGCGGCGACCTGGGCGCCATGCTCGGCGTGGCGCTGGAAACGGCCAGCCGCGTGATCGCGCAGTTCGAGCGGGACGGCATGCTGGAGCATGTCGGTCCTCGCCTGTTCCGCATCAACCGCGCGGCCATGCAGGACCTGATCAGACCGGGCAACGCGGCAGTTTGAGAACGTGTCAGCCAGCGCGATTCAGCGCGCGTCCACCCAGCGCACGATGCTGGCCCACTGGTTCAGGTCTTTCTCGACCTGATGGGGGTTGACGTCCCATAGCGTCAGGCCGTGAGCGGCCATGTGGGCATAGGTCGTGGTAGGCCGAAGCATGCCCAGCAAGGGATAGGGCAAGCGGGCAAAAAACTCGCGCAGTTGCTCGGATGCCCGGGTGCGCTCGTCCACCCGCACCCCCACGAGACCCACGTTCAAATCTTTCAGCCTGCGGTCTTCCTGCAGCTTGGCGAGAAAGTCCTGTGCGGCATAGATGTCGAAAATCGACGCCTGCACCGGCACGATGAGCTTGTCGGCCATGCGCAGCACATCGTTGAAGCGCCAGCCATGCAGACCGGCCGGGGTGTCGATCACCACATGGCTGGTGCCCTCCGGCGGACGAGCGATGTAGTCCGGCCCCAGCTTCCAGGTGCCAATAGGCGCGGCCTGTTGCGGCCGCAGCGACAACCACAGCTTCGACGATTGCTGCCGGTCGGCATCGCCCAGCATGGTCTTGTGGCCCTGAGTGGCCCAATACCCCGCGAGCTGGGTCGACAGCGTGGACTTGCCCACGCCTCCTTTGGGATTGGCAACGACGACGACCGGCATGTTTTTCCCCCAAAAACTCCAAACTACAGGCAGCCAGCAGCTTAAGCCATGCCCGTCCTGGCGTGAAAGCCGGGCCTTCGGGCTGCGGGCCCGGCCGCATGGCAAGCGCCAGGTTTCAGCACGACACGGCACCGCATCGAGGATCACACACCCGCCGCGCCGAGCACCGCCGGGCAGATGCACGGGCCCATGTCGAGCTCGATCCCCGATCGGGATGTCAGGCGATGCGGCAAGCCTGCTCGAAAGCCAGGCGCGGGCTGCGTGGAAACAGGCCGGTCGGGTCGCCGTGGCCCAGGTTGCAGATGAAGTTGGCCTTCACGGAGGTGCCTGCGAAAAAGGCGGCGTTCACAGCGTCGGCATTGAAACCGCTCATCGGCCCACAGTCCAGCCCCAGGCCGCGTGCGGCCAACATGAAATACGCCCCCTGCAGGCTGCTGTTGC
>DAIAZB010000112.1 GCA_027443745.1 Thiomonas sp.
CGCCATCAAGGAGCTCAAAGGCGCGCGCGTGGGTGACACCGTGACTCTGGCGCAGCGTCCAGCGGCAACACCGCTGCCGGGTTTCAAGGAGGTCCAGCCGCAGGTGTTCGCCGGCTTGTTCCCGGTGGAGTCCAACCAGTATGAGGCTCTGCGCGACGCGCTGCAGAAGTTGCAACTCAACGACGCTGCCTTGCAGTTCGAGCCGGAGGTCTCGTCGGCGCTGGGTTTTGGCTTTCGCTGCGGATTCCTTGGGCTCCTGCACATGGACATCGTGCAGGAGCGCCTGGAGCGCGAGTACGACATGGATCTCATCACCACCGCGCCTTCGGTGGTCTACAAGGTCCAGTTGCGAGATGGCAGCGAGTTGACCGTGGACAACCCGTCGCGCATGCCGGAGGCGGGGCGCATCGAACAGATCCTCGAGCCCATCGTGACAGTCAAGTTGTTCATGCCGCAAGACTATGTGGGCCCGGTCATGACGCTGTGCAACGTCAAACGCGGCGCACAAAAAAACATGGCCTACATGGGCCGCCAGGTGCAGCTCACGTACGAGATGCCCTTGGCTGAAATCGTGCTCGATTTTTTCGACAAGCTCAAATCCATTTCCCGCGGTTATGCCTCGATGGATTACCACTTCCTCGACTATCGTGCCGCCGACGTCGTGAAGGTCGACATCCTGATCAACGGCGAGCGGGTCGACGCCCTCTCACTCATCGTCCACCGCGCTCAAAGCCAGTACCGCGGACGTGAGGTCACGGCAAAAATGCGCGAACTCATTCCGCGCCAGATGTTCGATGTGGCCCTGCAGGCATCGATCGGGGCGAACATCATTGCGCGTGAGACAATCAAAGCCATGCGCAAAAACGTCCTGGCCAAGTGCTATGGCGGTGATATTTCGCGCAAACGCAAACTGCTGGAAAAACAAAAAGCCGGCAAAAAACGCATGAAACAAATCGGCACTGTCGAAGTCCCTCAGGAAGCGTTTCTGGCCATTCTCAAAGTCGAAAACTAAAGCACACACCCTGACCACATGGAAGCACCGGCCGTCAATTTCACCCTCCTTCTCTTCATCCTCCTGCTGGTCACCGGCGTTTTCTGGATTGCCGAGAAGTTCCGCTTTTCCCGCCAACGCATCGCCGCGGCGAATGCCGCGGCGGCAGCACTGCGGACACGCCGCGAAGAGTTGCATAAGCAGGGTATCGCCCCGGACGCCAGCCTGAGTGATGAGCACATTCTCGCCACCCGTGAACGTCTGTTGCGCCAGCCCTGGTGGTTGGAATGGACGGCCGGGCTGTTCCCTGTCATTGCCTTTGTCTTCCTGCTGCGGTCCTTCGTGGCCGAGCCGTTCAAAATTCCATCCGGGTCGATGGAGCCTACCCTGGTGCCGGGCGATCTGATCCTGGTGAACAAATTCATCTACGGTCTGCGCTTGCCCTTGGTGCACGACCGCATGACCCCTGGTGAAAGTCCGCAGCGTGGCAATGTCATCGTGTTTCGCCTGCCGAAAGATCCAGTCATTGACTACATCAAGCGCATCGTCGGTACGCCGGGTGATACGGTGTCGTACGAGAACAAGCATCTGGTCATCAATGGCGTGCCGGTCGCCGAGAAGACCGATGGCGAGTGGTTCGATCCCCGCTCCATGGTGTATTACCAGCAATACCTGGAAATGCTGGGCAAAACAGAACACCGCATTCTCATCAATCCACAAGCGCCGACCTACGTCATTGGGGGACCCGACAACTTCCCCCATCGCGACAACTGCCATTACAACGCTGAAGGCTTTGTGTGCAAGGTTCCGCCAGGCATGTATTTTGTCATGGGTGACAATCGCGATAATTCATTGGACTCGCGTTATTGGGGCTTCGTCCCCGAGCGCAATATTGTCGGCAAGGCTTTTTTTGTCTGGATGAATTTTGGCGGATTGAAAAATATTGGCCCGATTCATTGACCGCTCGGCAATCTTCGGCGATTTTTTTCCAATAAGGTGGTTGATATGACCCGTGGTTCAAAACAACGTGGCATCACCCTGATTGGCCTGATCTTCTGGGGGGCCATCATTGCATTCCTGGTGGTGGTCGGCATGCAGGCCGTGCCTGCAGTACAAGAGTCCTTTGCCGTGCAAAATGCGGTGAACAAGGCCGCCAAAGCCGGCCCGACAGTGGGCGACATTCGCAACGCATTCGATAAGACGGCCTCGGTTGACTACATCAGCATGGTGACCGGCAAGGATCTCGACATCACCAAAGTGAATGGCCGTGTGGTTGTTTCCTATGCCTACAACAAGGAAATCCACTTGTTCGGCCCTGCTTATCTGCTGCTCAAATTCTCGGGGCATTCCAACTGACTGCTGCATCCAGGCCGGCACCGGACGAGGTCTTGCGGCAACACAAGCACAGGTCTGAGCGGATGCCTTCTGACGCTGACCTGCAAGCGCGTTTGCACTATGCGTTTCGCGATCCGGCGCTGTTGCGTCAGGCACTGACCCATCGCAGCCACGGTGGACGCAACAATGAGCGGCTCGAGTTCATTGGCGACTCCGTGCTCAACCTGGTCATCGCGTCGTTGTTGTATGGCGATGGTCAAACCAGCGAGGGCAAGCTCTCGTATTGGCGAGCCAGCTTGGTGCGTGAAGAAACCTTGGCAAGGCTGGCGCAAGAGCTTGGATTAGGGGGCTGTTTGCTGTTGGGCGAAGGAGAGATGCGCAGTGGTGGCAGCATGCGCCCGTCCATCCTGGCCGATGCGCTGGAGGCCGTGATGGGCGCCGTATTCCTGGATGGCGGTTACGCCGCAGCGCAAGATCTGGCCGAGCGACTGTTTCACGACCGTCTGCGCAACCTCGATACCCAGGCCAGCGCCAAGGATGCCAAAACGCGCTTGCAGGAAATTCTGCAAGGCCGCAAACTGAAGGTGCCGTTGTACGTCGTCACAGCCACCACCGGTCCTGCTCACCTGCAGCATTTCCAGGTGCAGTGCGAGGTGGCCGAACTGGATTTGCGTACCCAGGGCGATGGCAGCAGCCGGCGCGCAGCCGAGCAACAGGCAGCAGAGCAGATGATCGAGCGCCTGCAGTCAGAGATTCCCTCCAGGCGCAAGCCTCGCCGTCCCGCCTTGCCGCCCGAAACGTAAGCGACCCCAGCATGCAAACCGACGTCGTCATCTCGCCGTTGCCCAGGCAGTTCGGTACCGTCGCCATTGTCGGGCGACCGAACGTGGGCAAGTCCACCTTGCTAAACAGCCTGATCGGGCAAAAACTCAGCATCACGTCCGACAAGGCGCAGACCACACGCCACCGCCTGCTGGGTCTGCACACCGAAGGTTCTGTGCAGTTCGCCTTCGTCGACACGCCTGGCTTTCAGGTGCGTCACACGCGTGCGCTCAACCGCGCGATGAACCGCACCGTGACAGCGGCGCTGGCCGAGGTGGACGTGGTCTTGTGGGTGATTGAAGCTGGGCACATCGATCCCGAGGACGAGCGCGTGGGAGCGTTGATTCCATCCGGCAAGCCCATCGTCCTCGTGGCCAATAAGCTTGATCGCGTGCAATCCCGTGAGAAGTTTTTGCCTTGGTTGCAAGGGCTCGGCGCGCACAAAAACCTGGCCGAGATCGTGCCACTGTCGGCGCGCAAATCGACCGATGCGAAGCGCCTTCTGGCCATCATTGCGCCCTATCTTCCCGCAGGCGAGTGGGGCTATGACGCCGACGCTCTCACCGATCGCAGCGAGCGCTTTCTCGCTGCGGAAATTTTGCGCGAAAAACTGTTCCGCCTGACCGGAGACGAACTGCCGTACACCAGCGCGGTCCTGATCGAGCGCTTCGAGCAGGAGGGTGATCTGCGCCGCATCGCCGCTGCCATCGTGGTTGAACGTGACGGCCATAAGGCCATGGTCATCGGCGCAGCAGGCGAGCGACTCAAACGAATTTCCACGGAAGCACGCATGGAAATGCAGCGTCTTTTTGACGCCCCCGTTTTTCTGGAGGTGTGGGTCAAGACACGCTCGGGCTGGGCCGACGACCAGCGCGCTGTGCGCGCTTTCGGCTACGAGGACTAGCTTGGCGCCATGCGTTCAATCGCTTCGCTCGCGCTTGCCAGAGCCTGATCCGACCCAACATCGGCGCCCCGTTTCATGGACCCCGTGGCTTTGCCGCATGATGTGCCCGTCGTACCCCCGGCGGCGTTGAGCACCGTTGTCGATCGAGTCGCGGCAACGCAGCCCAAGCGCCGCTCACGCGCGCGCATCGAGCGGGTGCATGACGAACCCGCTTATGTGCTGCACGCCCATCCCTGGAAAGAAACAAGCCTGATTCTCGACGTGTTCAGCCGCCACCACGGTCGCCTGGCGCTGGTGGCCAAGGGGGCGAAGCGGCCAACTTCGCAACTGCGTACGGTGCTGCTGGGATTTCAGCCCTTTGCCGCAAGCTGGAGCGGAAGCGGCGAGGTCCGTACGCTCACGCGTGCGGACTGGAGTGGGGGCGTGGCGCCACTGACCGGACTGTCCTTGTTGTGCGGCTTTTATTTCAACGAATTGCTGGTGCGCCTGCTTGCGCGTGAGGATGCGCACGAGGCCTTGTTCGACACCTACCATGACGCCTTGGTGGAGTTGGGCGCGGCACCGCATGGTTGGACGACAGGCGTCGAGCCCCTGTTGCGGCGCTTCGAAATCGGCCTGCTGCGTGAGTTGGGGTACCTGCCACCGCTCGATCGCGAAAGTCAATCGGACCTACCGGTACGGGCGGATGCGCATTACATCGTCGACCCGCTGTTCGGCGTACTGCCCGAGCCCGCGAGCGGTCGCCATGCCGAGGTTGATTCGATCAGTGCTGGGGGTGGGCTGTACCTGGGGGCGCAGTTGCTGGCCATGGAGTCCGGCGACTGGGCTCAAGTGGGTACAGCGCGTGTTGCCAAGACACTGATGCGCGAACTGCTTCACTATCATCTGGGCACCCAACCGCTGCGCACGCGGCAGTTGTTGATCGATCTCCATCAGCTATGAATCCCCTTGCATTCGCCGCAGCGTCGGGCCCTTTACTGGGTGTGAATATCGATCACATTGCAACCTTGCGCAATGCCCGCGGTGGCATCCATCCCGACCCCGTGCTTGCCGCCCGTGCGGCGGTGGACGGCGGGGCCGACATCATCACCTTTCATTTGCGCGAAGACCGCCGCCATATCCGCGACGCGGATGTGCAGCGCATCAGGGCGGAAATCGGAGTGGCCCTGAACTTTGAGGCCGCGGTGACCGATGAGATGCTGGACATCATCGAGCAAGTCAGGCCTCAAAGTGTCTGCCTCGTACCTGAACGTCGCCAGGAAATCACCACCGAGGGCGGGCTCGATGTGGCTGGCCAGCTCGATCGTGTGCGATATGCCTGCGCCCGCCTGGCGGCCGCTGGTTGCCAGGTTTCCCTGTTCGTCGAAGCCAGCCACGCGCAAATCGAGGCGTCGGCCCGCGCTGGCGCGCCTTGTGTGGAATTGCACACCGGCGCCTACGCCAATGCCTGCGAGTCTGGCGATGCAGCCCTTGCGCAGCACGAGCTTGAACGCCTGCAACAAGGCATGGCCACTGCGCACTCTCTCGGCCTGCAAACCCATGCCGGTCATGGGCTCACACTGTCCAGCACCAGCAGCATCGCCGCCATGCCCGAGGTGAGCGAGCTACATATCGGGCATGCGCTGGTCGGCCATGCGTTGTTCGTCGGCATGGAGCAGTCGGTGCGTGATTTCAAGGCGGTCATCCGGCGTGCCAGCCTGGCGCGCGCCGCAGCCGCATCAAGATGAGCAGCATCTACGGCATCGGTACCGACATCTGCGACATCGGTCGTATCCGTAGCGCCTGGCAACGTCACGGGCAGCGTTTCGCGGAGCGCATTCTCGGCCAGCAGGAACTCGAGGTTTTCCGCCAGCGGCACGCGCGGGCGCCGGCTCGTGGTGAGCGTTATTTGGCTACGCGCTTCGCCGCCAAAGAGGCGTTCTCCAAAGCGATCGGCCTGGGTATCCACATGCCCATGACCTGGCGCGCGTGTGAAATTCTCAATGCCGCCGGAGGGCGCCCAAACGTCGTGCTGCATGGTGAACTTGCTGCATGGTGCGAGGCGCGGCAGCTACGTTTTCATGTCTCGGTCTCCGACGAAGTGCTCACCGCCATGGCCTTTGTCGTTGCCGAAGTTTCTCCTCGGAATTGAAGGCTCCAACTTTTCAAGCCGCATGCGCACTGCACCCCTTGTCATCGATATCGCCGGCACCACACTGACTGCCCACGATCGCAGGCGTCTGAACAACAAGCTAGTCGGCGGTGTCATCCTGTTTACCCGCAACTGGGCTTCGCGCGAGCAACTCGTCGCGTTGGTGGCCAGCATCAAGGCCGTTCGTGCCGACTTGCTGGTGGCGGTCGACCACGAGGGAGGCCGCGTGCAGCGTTTCCGCGAAGGTGGCTTCACGTTGCTGCCGGCCATGGCCGAGCTCGGCCGCTTGTGGATGCGTGACGCCATGGGTGCGGTGCAGGTGGCAGGCGCCTGTGGCTTGGTGCTGGGGGCCGAGTTGCGTGCCTGCGGTGTCGACCTGAGCTTCACGCCTGTGCTCGATCTCGACTGGGGGCGCTCGGGCGTGATCGGCAGCCGCGCATTCCACGCCGATGCACGCGTCGTCAGCCTGCTGGCACAAGGCTTGATGGCTGGCCTGCAGCGCGCCGGCCTGGCGCATTGCGCCAAGCATTTCCCTGGCCATGGCTGGGCGCAGGCGGATTCGCACGTCGATACGCCGCATGACACGCGCAGCGCACGCAACATCCTGCAGCATGACGCTGCGCCGTATGGCTGGTTGCGCCATGGCCTGCAGGCGGTGATGCCTGCGCATGTGATCTACCCCAAGGTGGACGCCAACCCTGCAGGCTTCAGTTCGCGCTGGTTGCAGGATATTCTGCGTGGCCGGCTCGGTTTCGACGGTGCCATCATCAGCGACGACCTGAGCATGCACGGTGCTCGCGCTCAGGCAGATGACGACACCTCTGCGGTGGTTCAGGCGCTGAACGCCGGATGCGACCTTGCCCTGTTGTGCAACCAGAGTCAGGTGGACGACGGACGCCCGATCGACATGGTGCTGCAAGGTTTGCAGCAGGCGCTCGTCAGCAGGCAGTGGCAGGTTGATGCAGCCAGCGAGCCGCGACGCCTGGCACTGCTGGCCTCGCGTCCGCCGCAACCTTGGTATGTGCTGATGCGCAGCCCGGCATATCTCGCCGGGCTCGACGACCTCGCACGAATCTGACGGGGAGCAACCCTCGGGCTGCCAGGCATGGCGAGACTGGCGAGCGCCTTCAGGGATAGAAGGCGTAAAGGGTGTAGCCGCTGGCTTCGTCCTTGCGCAATTGCAGCTTGAGTTGAATGCGCAACTCGGCTCCGGCAGCCAGGCCTCGTTGGATCCGTTGCTGCAGTGCGGCGGCATCGCTGGCCAGCTTGTCGCCGGCGAGGTATTGCGCAGGCTGGATGACTTTACGCGCCACGATCTGATCCTGCATTCCCGTCAGCGTGAGCTCAAAAGCGGGGTAGGCGACAGCCTCGCCGCTGCGGTTGCGCAGCGATGCGTCCAGTTGCAGCAGTCCATCGCTTCCCGGTGACATGGACGAGGTGTCGATCACCAGACTCTGTGGCCTGCGCGGTGCTGCCAAGCTGCAGCCGGCCACGGCACAAAGCCGGGACAGAATGGAACGACTTTGCGGCCAATTCGTCGCCAGCACATCGCGCCAAGTCCATGCCGCTTGCACGCCACCGGTGGCGATCAACAGCATGGCCAATACAGTCAGAAAGGCACGCACGCGAGGCTGCCGCCAACGTTCCTGCGCCCGCGCCTGGCGCAGGAACTCAGGTTCGGTCACGACGCCATCAAGGCGATCCCCGGTGTTCGCCATGAATGGCTGGGCCGGATCGACCGCATCGGCGCGGAGTGCCGCTGCATCCAGGAGCGGTTCAGGTTTCTGCGCTTCAGCTTCAGCTTCAATTTCGGTTCCGGCTCCCGTGTCGGGCCCGAATTCGTAGTGCAGGACGGCACCGAGGTCGAAGTGCGAGTCTGCGTCCCCTGGGTCTGTCTTGGCTTGCGCGTCGGTTTTGCCAGCCCAGGGATCCAGCTCGAACCTGGAACCATGGTTTGCTGCTTCAGGGAGCCGATCCGCCTCTGCGAGCAGAGCTTCTTCCTTGGCGGCGCGCAACAACTCTTCAAAAGGGGCAGGCGGTGGTGCTGCGGACGCCGAGCCTTCGTGACGCAAGGCAGCCTCGGCTTCCGCCGAGAAACTGGCAAGTGCCTCGTCATTGGAGCCGTCGATGTCGCCCGGATAATCGGGCACGGCGCCGGCTTCGAGTGCTGCGTCCAGGGTTGCCGCGCTGGTTGGAGCCTGCGTCCGCTCCAAGGCCGGAAAAACATCTTGCTCTGTACAAGCCGTCTCGTCCAGGCCGAGTTGTGATGGCCGATTCACCAACTCTTCAGTCTCAGTTGCCCGTCGTCCGTCCTCTTCCTTGGGCTCGGTCTGGATGAAGGCTTCAGCAACGGCAGCGGGTGCAGCAACGGTTTCGTGTTCGCTGGCCTGGAGCGCAGCCTGCGTGCTTGAGGACTGGCCAGTCGCGTCCGACCCTGCGGAGTCGGCGGGGATCAAAAAGACCGGGTCGGGAATCGAGTAT
>DAIAZB010000113.1 GCA_027443745.1 Thiomonas sp.
GCCATGGTGCAATGGCTTTCACACTGGCGTAGTGCGCGCAGCCTGGCACAGCGGCTTGCCCTGCTGGGGCGCCTGCGCCCGGCGCACTTGAAGCCCGTGATCGGACTGCTGAAGGGGCTGACCGACCCGGTGGTCGGGCTGTCCATGGGGCAGACGGCAGAGAATCTGGCCTGGCGCTTTGGCATCACGCGCCAGCAGATGGATGCCTATGCGGTGCAAAGCCACCAGCGCGCGGCGGCAGCACGCGCCGGGGCCACAGACATCGTGCCGCTGGTGGATGCGGCAGGGCGCACCTTTGCCGAGGATGACGGCATTCGCGGCGACACCCGGATGGAAAAGCTTTCCACCCTGAAACCCGTGTTCGACCGGCCCTACGGCAACATCACGGCGGGCAACAGTTCGCAGGTCACCGACGGTGCCGCGCTGTTGCTGCTGGCTTCCGAAGAGGCCGTGGCGCGCTGGCAGTTAAAACCCCTGGCGCAACTCACCGACAGCCAGTGGGCGGCGCTGGACCCGGCCCAGATGGGCCTGGGGCCGGTGTATGCCGCCACCCCCCTGTTGCAGCGACATGGTCTGGGTCTCAATGATCTCGATGTGTGGGAAATCAACGAGGCCTTTGCGGCGCAGGTGCTGGCATGCCTCGCCGCCTGGCAGGACGACGCCTGGTGCCAGCAGGAGTTGGCTCTTCCCGGCGCGCTCGGGGCACTCGACGCCGAACGCCTCAATCCCTATGGCGGCGCCATCGCCGTGGGCCACCCCGTGGGCGCTTCGGGGGCGCGCATCGTGCTGCAGGTGTTGCGCGCGTTGCGCGAACGGGGCGGACGGCGGGGGCTGGCCAGCATCTGCATCGGTGGCGGGCAGGGCGGTGCAGTACTGGTGGAGGCGCTGTCATGAGTTATACGCCGCATCTCATCCACTGGAGCCTCACGCGCGATGCCGACGATGTGGTCTGGGCCACACTCGACCGCGCGGGCGAGAGCACCAACGCGCTCTCGGGCGCCGTGATGGCAGAGCTGTCCACCTTGCTGGACCACCTCGATGCCATCCAGCCCGCCGGCCTGATTTTTCAATCGGGCAAGACGGCAGGTTTCATCGCTGGCGCCGACATCCATGAGTTCGATGCGCTCGTCACGCCAGAACGTGGTCTGGAACTCGTGGCCCGCGGCTGGAACCTGTTCAACCGCATCGCCGCCTTGCGCTACCCGACACTCGCCCTCATCCGCGGCCATTGCATGGGCGGGGGGCTGGAGCTGTCACTGGCCTGCCGTTTTCGCATGGTGGTGGACCAGCCCGATACGCGCCTGGGGTTGCCCGAAGTCATGCTGGGCATCGTGCCCGCCTGGGGTGGCATGCTGCGCCTGCCCCGGCGCATCGGGGCGGCGGCGGCGCTGGACATGATGTTGACGGGAAAGAGCGTGGACGCGCGCCGCGCATTGCGCTTAGGGCTGGCCGATGCCCTGGTGCCGCCACGCCTGATGGCCCGCGCGGCCCGCCTGCGCGTGCTGGACCCCACGCCGCCGCGCGCACTGCCCTGG
>DAIAZB010000114.1 GCA_027443745.1 Thiomonas sp.
GCGTTGGCGCCGTCGCCGAGGAACTTGAGGGTGTGCAGCTCGAAGACGGCGGCGCGCGGCAGCTTGGGGTTGAAGCGCCAGTCGAAGTCGGCCAGGGTGGCCTTCTCGTCCAGGCGCGACTGCTTGAACCGACGGTCGTTGAGGCGGGATCGACGCCGGTCGACCTCGTCCTGCAGCATGGCGCCCAGGGTCGCCAGGAACGGCTCCTGGCTGCTCTGCGCCTGCAGCACGCGGGTGGATAGGGTGTCGGCGATGCCCGAGAGGCGCAGCTCGCGCAGGGTGCGTTCGATCTCATTGAGGGTCATGCTGGGGGCTCCTGTCGTGGGTGAGGGAATCGGCGGCGGCGCGGGCGAACAGATCGGCGTACTCCTCGGCCGAGCGGATCAGCTCGTGCTGCTGGGTCAGGGGCTGGGCGCTCGGGGCGGCGTCGAGGGCCTGCAAGGCGTCGGCGACGAGCCGCTCGGTCAATGCCTTGACGTGGCGATAGCTGTAGACGCCCTCCTGCAACGCGCGGGCGCAAGCGGCGTCGACCAGGCGGCGGGGGTAGCGCTCGGCCAGCGAGACGATGCCCCAGAGCTTGCGCTGGCCCACGCGGCCCTCGACGGCGAACAACAGCTCGCACAAGCGCAGGACCTCGGCCCCGATGGCGCGCGCCTGGGCCAGGATGCGGCGGGTCTCGCGCGAGGGGTTGAACACGCGCTCCTCGGCGGGCAACACCACCGTGCCGGGGTGTTCGGCACGATCGTGGGTGCGCAGCAGCTCCTGGGTTCTGAGGTCGCGGATCTCGATGCGCCGGGCAAAGATGCGCACCAGCACCTGGGTGCCGATGCGCGCCGGCCGGGCGGCGTAGCTGCAGTGGTCGACGCGCACACAGCTGTCATCCTGGACGGTGCGCTCGGCCTCGGTGAAGTACTGCATGCCCAGCACCGGCAGCGGCCGCAGGTGGGCGCGCTCCTCCTCGAACATGGCTTGCACCTGCCGGCGCGCGCTGCCGTGGATGCGCGGTGCCGCCCACCGGGTCTCCCAGTGCTCCAGAAAGGCGTTCTGCTCCTCGATGCTCTCGAAGCGCCGACCCTTGAGCGCGGTGGCCTGGGTATGGCCGATGGCGTTCTCGACGCTCCCCTTGCGGTTGGGGTCGCGCACGCGCGCCGGGTCGGCGACGACGCCGTAGTGCGCCAGCGTGGCGGCGTAGACCTTGTTGAGCTCTGGCTCGTACAGGTCGGGCTTGAGCACGCCTTCCTTGAGGTTGTCGAGCACCACGTAATGGGTCGAGCCGCCGAAGTAGCGCCAGGCCTGCTCGTGCAGTTCGGCCCAGACCTGCTGGCTGGACTTCCAGACCACGCGGCGGAAGCTGCGGCGGGAGTAGCGCAGTGTGGCCACGAACAGGCGCGGGCGGCGGTAGCGGTCCGTGCCGGGCACGCGCGTGAGCGCGCCCTCGCCGTAGTCGACCTGCATCTCCTCGCCGGGGGCGAACTCCAGGCGGTCGAACTGCTCGGGCTCGCGCACCTTGAGCCGCGCCACGAAGCGCTTGACCGAGTTGTAGTGACCGGCGAAGCCGAACTGGTCGACCAGGTCCTGGTAGACGGCGGTGGCGTTGCGCTTGAGGCGCAACTGTGCCTCGATGAAGGCCCGGTGCGGCTCGCACAGCGACGTCGTCGAGGACACCGGAGCCGGTGGCCGGGGTGGAGCAGTTTGCTCGACCGAGCCGGTGGCCACCCCGGGGCAGTTTGCGGCGACCTCTGCGGCGAAGCGCTTCTGCCACGCCCGGATGGTGTGGCGCGAGACGCGGGTTATGCGCTCGATCTCTCGCTGCGTGGCGCCGGCCTCCAGCAGCGTGCGGATGGTGGTTTGCAGATGCGGCTTCAAGACGTTCACTCCAGTGCCTCTCCCTCGTCGTCGAGGGGGAGGAAGGTAACGTCCTGCCGGTCGGCCTCCAGGTGGTCGCCGCTGCCTTGGTCAGCGGCTCAGATCACCCCGGCCAGGTGGAGCAGTTTGGGTGGCCAAAAGCGGAGCAGTTTGGGTGGCCGCCGGGGTGTATTCCGCGTTTTCACGCATGCATGTGCAAAAAACCTGGGATGCCATCCTGCTGACGCCTACCACCTTGGACGACGTGCTGTTCGGCGAATTGCTCTGGGCCGCGACCAAGGCCCTGATGAGCGGCGTCGCCCTGGTCGTCGTCGTCGCGCTGCTCGGCATCAGCCGCCAGCCCAGCCTGCTGTTCGCACTGCCGCTGCTGGCGCTGGTGGGCATGGTGTTTTCGGCGCTCGGGCTGATCGTCAACGCCCTGGCGAAGTCCTACGACTTTTTCACGTATTACTTCACCCTGGTGCTCACCCCCATGACCTTCCTCTCCGGCATTTTCTTTCCCTTGACAGCCATGCCGGCATGGCTGCAGCGCCTGGCCGAGGTGCTGCCGCTGCAGGCCGCGGTGCAATTGGTGCGGCCGCTGTTCTTTGGTCATTGGGATGCGCACGCCGGGCGACACCTGAGCATCTTGCTGGCCTATCTGCTGCTGGGCTGGCTGCTTGCGCGCTGGCTGACGCAGCGCCGCTTTGCCGCCTGAAGCCATGGCCACATACCGGGCCTGATGGTCCGACCCGATGCGGGGAATATCACTTTGGGCTTATATTCCTAGGGCTATGCCGGCTGGCACATGCCCGCCCGCAATGCTCGTGTCCAGATGCGGCTCAGCCAGGAGACTTTTCCGATGCCTCAAGTTTCGTCCGCTCTTCGCCTGCAGCGCCTGCAGGCTTGCGCGCCTCGCCGCCACGATGCGCAAGGACTGCGCCGCTGCGTCGCTTTGCTGCTGTTGGCCGCCGGACTGCTGCTGGGCCTGCTGCCGCTGGCGCAGGCTCAGCAAGGTAAATTCCTGCCGCCAGACGAAGCCTTCCATGCCATCGCCGCGGTGCAGGGCCCGAAGACCCTGCTGCTGACCTTCGACATCGCCAAGGGCTACTACCTCTACCAGGAGCGCTTTCATTTCGAAGCACAAACGCCGGGCGTGACCCTGGGCAAGCCCGACTACCCGCCGGCGCACAAAAAGTTCGACGTCAACCTCGGCCACGAGGTGTATCACTACCGCAATCAGGTCATTGTGCCGCTGCCGGTGCTGGCCGCTCCGGCCAGCTTCAAG
>DAIAZB010000115.1 GCA_027443745.1 Thiomonas sp.
CGGCCACTGGACCGGCTACGGCAAGGATCTGTGGGGCCTCACCGCCTGCGACGGTCCGGGCAACATCACCTACACCGATGCCCAGGGTGTGACGCGCACGTTCGCGGGCTATGCCGCGCGCGGCGCCGGCATCAAGCACACCTTCGACGATGGCACCATCGCGCCGACCGCGGCGCTGGGCTCGATCGCGTTCGCGCCCAGGATCGTCATCCCGATGGTGGAAGCGATGCAGGCCAGGTACGGCAAGTACATTTATGGCCGCTACGGCTATGTCGATGCCTTCAACCCCAGCTTCCACGATAGCAACGCGGTGGTAAACAGCGGAACCGTGGTGCCGGGCGTGGGCTGGGTGGACTCCGAGCGCCTCGGCATCGATCAAGGCCCGATCCTGCTGATGCTGGAAAACTACCGTTCCGGTTTCGTCTGGCGCGTGATGCGCAAGAACCCGTATATCCGCCGCGGCCTGCAGCGCGCCGGTTTCAGCGGCGGCTGGCTGGACGGCAAACCCGCGACGGAGTGAACTGCGCGCATGTCCGGCATCATTCGCTTGCTGCGCTTGCCGCGCTTGCCGCTGCTGCTGTCGCTGGTGTTTGCGGCGCTGCTCGGCGGCTGCACGCAGGCGCCCCATGCCCAGCGCGAGGTGCTGCACTTCTGGGCCATGGGCCGGGAGGGCCTGGTCGCCGCGCGGTTGGTGCGGGGCTTCGAGAAGTTGCACCCGGATATCCGTGTCGAGGTGCAGCAACTGCCGTGGACCGCGGCGCACGCCAAGCTGCTGACGGCTTACGCCGGCGACACCACGCCCGACGTCGCGCAAATGGGCAACACCTGGATTCCCGAGATGGCCGCGCTGCGCGCCATCGTGCCGCTGGACGGCTATATCGCCGGCTCGCACATCGTCACGCCCAGCGATTACTTCCCCGGCATCTGGACCAGCAACGTCATCCATGGCAAGGCCTACGGTGTGCCGTGGTATGTGGACACGCGTCTGATCTTCTACCGCAAGGACATCCTCGCCGCCGCGGGCTTTGATCACGCGCCGACCAGTTGGGCCGGCTGGGAGCGCATGCTGGCGGCGATCAAGGCGCGCGCGAAGCCCGGCGACTGGGCCGCGCTGCTGCCGCTCAACGAGTTCGAGCCGCTGGTGTCGCTGGCGCTGGAACAGCCGGGTTCGTTCCTGCGCGATGGCGATCGGTACGGCAATTTCCAGAGTCCGCAATTCGAGGCGGCGCTGCGCTTTTATCTGGGTTTTTTCCGCAACGGCTACGCGCCGCGTCTCGATGACACGCAAGTCGCCAGCGTGCCGATCGAGTTCGCGCGCGGGCACTACGCGTTCTACATCTCGGGGCCGTGGATGATCCGCGAGTTCGAGCGCCAGATGCCCGCCGCGGCGTGGGGCGACTGGGCCACCGCGCCGCTGCCCGGCCCCAGCGGCGCGGCCAGCAATTCGGGCATCGCCGGTGGCGCCAGTCTGGTGATCTTTCGCAACTCCAGGCACAAGGCGGCGGCGTGGAAATTGATCGAGTACCTCTCGCGGCCCGCAGTGCAGGATGAGTTCCATCGGCTCACCGGCGATCTGCCGCCGCGGCGCAGTACCTGGGCGCGGCCCGACATCGCGTCCGATTCCTACGCCGTGGCGTTCCGCACCCAGCTCGAGCATGCACGCGCCGTGCCCAAGATCGCCGAATACGAGCAGATCGTGCAGGAGATGCAAACCATCGCCGCGCGCGCCGCGTGGGGCAAACTCAGCGTGGCGCAGGCGGCCGCCGAAATGAACCAGCGCACCGATGCGATCCTGTCCGAGCGGCGCTGGATTCTGCGGCACGGAGGCCTGCGATGAGGCGGGGTGGCGGCGCACTGGCCGGCTGGATGTTCGTGGCGCCGGCGCTGATCGTGATCGGCGTGTTTTTCCTGCTGCCGGTGCTGGCGGCGCTGGGTCTGAGCTTCACCGATTTCAACATCTACGCGCTGGCCAGCCTGAAGAACCTGCGTTTCGTCGGCATCGACAATTACATCGCCGTGTTGCGCATGGGCTTGTTCTGGAAGGCGCTTGGCAACACGCTGTATTTCGTCGTGGTCGGCGTGCCGCTGTCGATCGGCGCGGCGCTGGGCGCGGCGCTGCTGGTGCATTCGCGGCTGGCGCGTTGGAAGGGTTTTTTCCGCGTGGCGCTGTTCACGCCGGTGGTCACCAACCTGATCGCGGTGGCGGTGATCTGGAAATATCTTTTCCAGGAGCGCTACGGCTTCGTCAATTATGTGCTGAGCTGGTTCGGCATCCACCCGATCGACTGGCTGGGGAATCCGCACATGTCCATGCCCACCATCATCCTGTTCGCGCTGTGGAAGAACTTCGGCTACAGCATGATCATCGTGCTGGCCGGCTTGCAGGCGATCCCGGATGAGTTGTACGAGGCCGCGCGGCTGGATGGCGCCAGCGCCTGGCGGCAAGTGCGCTACATCACCCTGCCCATGCTCGGACCGACGCTGATGACCGTGGGCCTGCTGACCATGGTCGGTTACTTCCAGTTGTTCGCCGAACCGTACGTGATGACCCAGGGCGGCCCGCTGCAGAGCACGCTGTCGGTGCTGTATCTGCTGTACGAGCAGGGCTTCAACTGGTGGAACCTCGGCTTTGCCTCGGCCATCGCCTTCGTGCTGTTCGTGTTCACCATGATCGCCACCTGGGCGCTGATGCGCTTCGGGCGGCGCAAGGGTTGGGTCTAGGGTTGGGTATGAAACCGTCACGCACCGCGTTCTGGACCATCAACGGCCTACTCGGGCTGCTGGCTGCGATCACGCTGTTTCCGCTGGCGTGGATGCTGTCGGTCTCGTTGATGCCGGATGGCGCGGCCAGCACGTTTCCACCGCCGCTGTGGCCGACGCATCCGACCCTGGCCAATTATCACGCGCTATTCGTCAGGGCTGATCTGGGGCGCTACCTGCTCAACAGCCTGATCGTTTCCGGCGGCATCACCCTGGGCTCGCTGTGCTGCAACGTGCTGGCCGGTTATGGCTTCGCCAAGCTGCGCTTCGGCGGGCGCGATCGCACCTTCGGCCTGCTGCTGGCGGCGCTGGTGATCCCCTCGCAGGTGGCGATGATGCCGCTGTTTCTGCTGGCGCGCGAGCTGCACATCGTCAACAGCTACGCCGGCGTGATCCTGCCTTCGCTGGCCAGCATCTTCGGCATTTATCTGGTGCGTCAGTACGCGCGCGCCATTCCCGACGAGATGCTCGAAGCCGCGCGCATCGACGGCGCCAGCGAGCTGGGCATCTTCCTGCGCGTGGTGTTGCCGCTGCTGAAACCCATCATCCTCACCCTGACCATCCTCACCTTTCTCACCGCGTGGAACGATTTCATGTGGCCGCTGATCGTGCTCACCGGCAACAACCACTACACCTTGCCGATCGCGCTGGCGTCGCTGGCGCGCGAGCACAACCAGGACGTGGAGATGCTGATGGCCGGCTCGATGGTCACCGTGGTGCCGGTGCTGGTGTTGTTCCTGCTGCTGCAGCGTTACTACATCCAGGGCCTGCTGCTGGGCAGCGTGAAACGGTGATGGGCTTATGTTGATGCGTGCGCGCGGCCGCAGCAGTTCACGCCACCAAGGCTGCTTGGGCGGGCTTGCCGCGGGCGCGCAAGCGCTCGTGGAGCGTGCGCAGACACGGCTCGTGACGCACCGTGCCGAGCGTGGAAGAACAGCGCTCCGTGACCGAGAACCCGAGCGAGGAGGAACCCGCCCTGTTCGGTATCCTCACCCGGCCCGAGCCGAAGCTGGGCAAGGCCGAAGAGGTCGAGGTCAAGCGCGTGTGCCGCGAACTGCTGGCCACGCTCAAGCGCGGGAAGCCGGTGCTGGACTGGCGCGCTCTCAGCCTGGGCGCGCGCCCAGCATGCGCTCGACGTAGCGCGCCAGCAGATCGACCTCCAGATTGACCGCGGCGCCCGGCCTGCGCTGGCCGAAGGTGGTCATGGCCACGGTGTGCGGAATCAGGTTGACGCCGAAGCTGGCGCCGTCCACC
>DAIAZB010000116.1 GCA_027443745.1 Thiomonas sp.
GATACCGACACCCTCGTGGCCGCGGCGCCGCGGTTGTTTGGGACCACCGCACCTCTGCCCGACAAGGGGCCGGCGGCACCGGCGCGCTACCGGCTTTGGGGAGTCATCGGCGGCGGTCATGAAGCCGGCGCGGCGCTCATCGGAGTGGATGGCAAGCCGCCGCAGGCGGTGGCGGTAGGTGCGCCGGTTGCGCCCGGCGTGCGCCTCGACTCCACCACCTATGGCCACGCGGTTCTGCTCCAGAACGGGGTGCAGGTGAACCTCAAGCTCCAGCCCCAGGGGGGCAGTCCCACGCTGCCGGGCGTCGGCGCCCCGCCAGGCTACGTCCCGCCGCAGATCGGCAGTGTGCCTGCGCCTGCCCCCGGCGCCGTCAGCAGTTTCACGCCCAATTTCGCCCCGAGCATTCCGCCGCGGCCCTAGAGGTTGGTTCCATGCATCTCGACGACATGTTGTTCGGGCTCAAACGGTGGGGCCTTGCCGGCCTGGTGCTTCCTGTTGTCCTGCTCAGTGGCTGTGCAAGTTTCGGCGCGCTGCGCACGACCGTGGTGACCCCTCACCCGGCGCCCCAGGTCCTGGTTGGCGCCAAGGTGCTGGTTCGGGCGGCTGCCGCGAACGAGGCCAGCGCGCACGCCTACGAATTCCAGAGCGCCGTGGTCGATGCCATGGCGCGGGCGGGCATGGTGCCCCTGCTCAATCAGCGAGCGCCTTACACCGCCAGCTACGACTACCGGATCCAGGCAGATCTCGCGGGCCCGTACGGCCCATCCGGATGGGCGGCACCGATGATGCTGCCCAACAGCGGCGTGTCGTTCACCGGTGGTTTTGGATATGTCAGCGATTTCGACGACGATGATGGCGATGACGACGATGACGGTTTCGGCGGCTGGATGCCACCGCCCATCTGGTATGTCCGCAGCCTCACGCTGGACATTCGCGATACGGCCACCGGCGCGCTGGTGTGGAGTTCGCACGCGTCGATCGGCGGCTACGAGCGTGGCCTGGCGGCTGTCGCCGTGCCGCTGGCACAAGCCGCGCTGCAAGGCTTTCCCCATGCATCGGGGCGTCACAAGCTGCTGGTGATGCCCCGCGCAGGCTGAACTCGCGGGGACCGCGACCGCTCAGGACAGGAACAGCTGCGTTACCGGGTTATCGGTTTCCTCGGTGTGCTGGTAGCCGAGTTGCTGCAGAAAATGACTGAATGTCCGTTTGTCTCTCGGTGGAACCTGGATGCCGACCAGGACTTGGGCGCTGTCGCCGCCTTGGTTGCGGTAGTGAAACAGGCTGATGTTCCAGTTGGGTGAAAGGCTGTCGAGGAAGCGCAGCAGTGCGCCTGGACGCTCGGGGAAGTCGAAGCGCACCAGCCGCTCATGTTCGGCCATGTTGCGGCCTGTTGCGATGCGCGGCGCGGGGCCGCCCACCAGATGGCGCAGATGGACCTTGGCCAACTCGTTGTCGCTCAGGTCGAGCGCACCATAGCCGGCACGCTCGAAAATCTGCGCCATTTTCTGCGCATCGGCACGGCCATTCACGGCCAGGCCGACGAACACATGGGCGGCCTCCGGTCCTTTGATGCGGTAGGTGAATTCGGTCACATTGCGGCTACCCACCAGCCCGCAGAGACGGCGAAAACTGCCGGGTTGCTCGGGGATGGTCACGGCATACAAGGCTTCGCGCGCTTCGCCCACTTCCGCGCGCTCGGAGACGAAGCGCAGTCGGTCGAAGTTCATGTTGGCGCCACAGGTGATGGCCACCAGGGTTTCGCCCTTGAGTTTGTGTGCAGTGGCATATTGCTTCAGTGCTGCCACCGACATCGCGCCCGATGGTTCCAGCACGCTGCGGGTGTCCTCGAACACATCTTTGAGCGCAGCGCACACTTCGTCGGTGCTGACGACGACAAAGTCGTCCACCAGGTCGCGCACCAGGCGGAAGGTTTCCTCGCCAACGCGCTTGACCGCCGTGCCATCGGCGAACAAGCCCACTTCGTTCAACTCCACCCGCTTGCCGGCCCTCACGCTTTGCAGCATCGCATCCGAATCAGGGGTTTGCACGCCGATGATCTTGATCTCCGGCCGCACTGCTTTGATATAAGCGGCCACACCGGAAATCAGTCCGCCGCCACCGATGGCGCAGAACACGGCATGGATCGGAGCCTGGTGCTGACGCAGGATTTCCATCGCGATCGTGCCTTGGCCGGCGATCACGTCGGGGTCGTCGAACGGGTGCACGAAGGCCAGTCCCTGCGCGGCCTGCAGCGTGAGCGCGTGGGCGTAGGCATCGCTGTAGCTCTCGCCTTGGAGGACCACGTCCACATTGCTGCCGCCGAAGGCGCGCACGGCGTCGATTTTCACCTTGGGGGTGGTCGATGGCATGACGATGACCGC
>DAIAZB010000117.1 GCA_027443745.1 Thiomonas sp.
GACCCGCTGCTGCTGGCATGGATGGTTGTACCGCAACCGCTGGCGATCGCGCTGCTGGTGGCGCTGCTACGGCGACGCGGGCTGCCGGTGCTGATCGAACGTCCCGAGCGCACCGCGCGTCTGCTGGTAGGCGCCCTGCTGGCGGCCATGGTGTGCACCGCCATCAACGCGCCCATCCTGCCGCAACTGGTCGGCGCGCCGCTGGCGCACACCAGCAGCGTGCTGGCCAACTTCGCTTTGGGCGACTATCTGGGCATCCTGCTGCTCACGCCGCTGCTGGTGATGTTACTGCGCGCACCACCGGATGCCGCGCGAGCGCGCTACCTGCTGACCGACCTCGCCCTGATCCTGCTGCCGACCATTCTGGTCCTGCTGCTGATGATGGACGCAGGGCCGATACTGGCGCGTTACGCACGGGTGCTGACCCTGGTGCCGGTGCTGTTTTTCGCGTTCCGGCACGGCTGGCGCGGCGCCAGCCTGTCGATGCTGGCCAGCAGTGCGGCGGTGACCGCCAGCAGCAGCCTGCAGATGAGTCCGGAAGCGCCCGCCGAAGCCCAATTGTTTCTGGCCGTGGCCGGCACTGGCGCGTTGCTGCTGGGCGCCGCCACCGACGCCTTGCGCCTGAGCGGCATGCGCCAAGCCCTGCAGAACGCGCGACTGGCCAATGCCAACCAGCGTCTCGACCAACTGGCCCGGCAGCTGGAATCGGCTGCGCGACGCAATCTGCGTGAGGAAGAAGGCGAGCGCAAGCGCATCGCCGCCGAGCTGCACGATGAATTGGGCCAGAACCTCACCGCCATCCAGATCCGCGTCAAAATCGCGCAGAACCGCCTGGAGAGCGCCGGTCTCGGCGACGTCGCCGCCTCGATCAACGACATCGTCGCCACCATGCGGCGCAGCCTGCGCGAGTTGCTGGAATCGCTGCGGCCGGCAGCACTGGGCGAATTCGGCTTGGCGCGTGCGCTCACCGAAGGCCCGCTGCGCGAGCTGATCCAAAGCGCTGGCATGGTGTACCACGTCGAAGTGCATGGCGATCTGCGTCCGTTGGACGAGGCCATGCGCAACACGCTCTACCGCATTGTCCAGGAAGCAGCCACCAACTGCGCGCGCCACGCGCGCGCGCGACGCTTCGACACGCGCCTGCGCATCGGCAAGCGCCACGAGCAGTTGCTCATCCTGCTGGACGTGCGCGACGACGGCGTGGGTTTGCAGGGCGGCGCCGGCGGCCCGCCCATTGGACTCGGCCGCGGCCTCACCGGCATGCGCGAGCGCGTGCTGGCGCTGGGCGGCATCTTCCGGCTGACGCACAGCGGTCAGGGCCTGCGGCTGCGTATTCTGCTGCGCCAGCCGCAACCGCCAGGTTGAAGGGCGGCCACGCCCAAGTGCAGCGGACCACCCGCGCGTGATCCGGACGCGATTCGGGAACTTCCCTAGGAAACTTTCCAATTGCCGTGAACTTCGCAACTTGTTTACATGGATTTTATCTTTGGGGGTGCCGCCATCGGAGCGTGGCGGTCTGGCAGAGGCCGTTGGGGCGGCATCTGTCGAGCGGGTGGTGAACCCGCGGCGCGGACAGGGATCGCCGTTGCGCGCCGGAGGTCAGGACGATCCCGGCGATACGCC
>DAIAZB010000118.1 GCA_027443745.1 Thiomonas sp.
GGGCAGCCGCGCGCCTTCGGCTTGTGACACACCAGCCTGGGCCTGGACGGTTTGCGCCTGAGCTGAAAGCAGATCGGGGTTTTGACGCAAAGCGATGTCGATGGCTTGAGGAAAATCCAGCGTCAATGCACTGGTCCAAACGGGCCAGGCGGCGAGCAGCAAAGCGGCGCCGACAGCCATGCGGCATCTTGCAGAATCAGCCATTGGAAACCCCCGTTGAACGAAGCGGCTCAGGACGTCACTGCAACTCTGTGCAGCACCGAAGCCGAAGACTGAGGCCAGGAACCGTCCACCCGCAGAACGTCGGGCCGAGCCGAACCGTCACACAGCGTCAGATGCTTGGATTTGATACTGCATACAGTATAACAATACTGCATAGCGTATGCAGCGCGCTGCCTCAACTGTGCGGCTAGCCTGCGTTTGCGCACCTACAGGCAAGTCCTGTACCCGGAGGCGCTTCTGGCGTGACAGCCCCTAGGCCGCCGCTTTGCTGCGGCCGCCCCCCACGGGGGCCCAAGAAGCTTGGGAGCGGCCCGGCGCTTCTGACGTGACAGCCCCTAGGCCGCCGCTTTGCTGCGGCCGCCCCCCCACGGGGGCCCAAGAAGCTTGGGAGCGGCCCGGCGCTTCTTGGTGGGCACCGAGCCGGGCGGCGCCCTCCTTCAGGGCGCGGTCGACGAAGGCTTGGTAGAAGTCGGGCTGGCCTGCGCCGACCAGGCGGTCGGCCACCTCGCGCCCGCCGGGGCCGAGAAACAACACGGTTGGGGCCAGTTGCACGCCATATTTTTGCGCCAGGGCCTTGCCGGTGGTGGGCTTGCCATCAAAGCCCAGCAATCGGTTGTCGGGCTCCATCTCCACCTGTTGCACCATGTAGCCATCTTTCACCAACCATTGGTAAGTGCTCTTGCGCAAACGCTCGCAATAGGTGCACCCAGGAAGGCTGAACATCACCACCAGCGGCTGGTGCCGGCTTGCGGCCTGGGCTGCGCTCGACTGCAGATCGCGCGCAGCCGGCAGTGGCGTGTCGGCACGCGACAGGCCTGCGAGCGTAAACGACAGCCCGATGGCCATCACACCCGTCCAAAGCCAGGCACGCACATGGGCTTGGAGTCGCAGCGCAAACTGCGTCAAGTGGGACACTGTCGACTTGGGGAGCATCGGATTGCGCTGCATCGACTGAACTCCGTAGGGCTGAAAAACTTCACAAGATAATGCGCATATGCTAAATGTTCAGCAACACCCCCGCTCCCAGCGTGGCTGGCCATGGCCCATCGCGCCGGCAATGTTGGCAGCCAGCTTGCTCGGCGCCTGCTCGCCCGCGCTGAACTGGCGGGAGACGCGCCCGAAGGATATCGACATCCTGCTGACCTTCCCCTGCAAGCCGCAGCAAATCGTCCAAACCGTGCAGCTGGCCGGCAGCATGGTCAAGATGAGCATGACAGGCTGCGCGACCGACAACATGACCTTCGCCCTGGCGCACGCTGACATGAAGGACCCGACGAAGGTGGGAGCCGCTCTGGCCGTGCTCCACCAAGCTGCGGTGCGCAACGTGGCCGGCAACGTGACCCAGAGCCAGCCCACCGATGTTGCCCATGCGACCCGCGGCCTGGCCGACGCGTTGGACCTGAGGATCGCCGGCAGATCACCCACAGGTCAGCCGCTGCGCGAGCGGGTGGTGTTGTTTGCCCAGGGCAGCCAGGTGTTCCAGGCCACGACCTTCGCCAATCGTTCGCAGTACAAGGACGACGCGGCACAGACTTTTGCCAACTCGATCCGCCTGCCAGGCGGGAGCTGATGAGGTGCTGCGGTGCGTTCGATTTGCGCAATGCTGCACCGCAGCTAAACTTGAGTGTTTCGCGGTGTGGATCTGCGTGCCATGAAGCTGCTGTCGACGGCAACGGAAGACTCATCGCGCCATCCGCACTCTGGAGTTCGCCGCATGCCCGGCATCCTCATCATCGCCCACGCCCCGCTGGCCAGTGCCCTGCGCGACTGTGCGACCCATGTCTACGCCGGTTGCCCCAGTCGGCTGGAGGCGCTGGACGTGCCACCGGATGCGTCGCCCGAAAGCATGCTGCCCCAGGCACAAGCGGCGCTGCAGCGTGTCACCGGGAACGATGGCGCTGCGCTGCTGCTGGTGGATGCTGCCGGCGCCTCACCCTGCAATCTGGCGCAGCGCCTGGCGCGCAGACCTGTGCCGGCAGCTTCGGTGCGCGTGGTGTCAGGTGTCAACCTGCCGATGTTGCTGCGCACACTGTGCTACCAGGATGAACCGCTGGACGCGCTGCTGGATCGGGCCCTGGCCGGTGGCGCGCGTGGCATCGCCGAACTTCACAACGACGAGACCCCAGACCCTCCGCCATGTTGAAACGCGAACTTCTCATCAGCAACAAACTCGGGCTGCATGCCCGTGCCTCGGCCAAGCTCACCAAGTTGGCCTCGGAATTCGGCAGTGAGATCTGGATTTCCAGAGGCTCCCGCCGCGTCAATGCCAAAAGCATCATGGGGGTGATGATGCTGGCCGCCGGCCAGGGCACACGCATCGGCGTCGAGGCCGATGGCGCCGATGCCCAGCAGGCGCTCGACCAGCTCACCTTGCTGGTGGACGACAAGTTCGGCGAAGGCGAATAAGCCAGCAGCCGCAAGCCCAGTGCATCGCCAGCTCATGGGCAATCTGGTCGAGACGCAATGCCAGCACCGCACGGCCCCACTGCCAGTCCGGCGGCAAGGCACCCCCGCAACATTCCGACATCTGCGCGGCAAACGCCGGCAATGCTTGGAGCGCATGATGCATGCATCGTCCTCAATGGGGACCATCCCGGAGATCGATCATGTCGCCATACACCACCGCCAGCACCAGTCGTTTCCCGCAACACCTTTCGGCCAAGGCCGCTCTCGGCGCACTCGGCCTGGGCCTGTGCCTGATCACGGGATCAGCCCTGGCCCAGAGTGAACCGTCACCAGCTCCCGCACCGATGGGGCAGGGCATGCACCATGGCCACGACAAAGCCTGGAAGCATCACGGCATGGACCGCATAATGCAGCGCATGCTCGACCGCGTGCACGCCACGCCCGAGCAGCGCGAACGTATCCGCGGGTTCCAGACCCGCGCCATGGAGCGTAACCGTCCGCTGATGGAACAGATGCACAGCTTGATGCGGCAGCGCATGCAGGTGCTGGCCGCGCCCCAAATCGACCTCGGCGCACTGGAAAACCTGCGCAGCAAGCAGATGGCCGTGGCCGACCAGATGTCCAAGACCATGACCCAGACGCAATACGAAATCGCGCTGGTCCTGACCCCCGCGCAGCGCCAGCAGATTGCGCACATGCTGGAGGAACGCATGGGTCACGGCGCGAAGCCGAGCGACCATGGCGGCATGGGTCACGGCGCGATGCGCCACGGCATGGGTGGCGCCCAGTAAGGCAGGCCTGGACGCCGACGGCCCAGCGTCCTTGGATGCGCACCAGACTAGACCGGAAGACTGCCCATGAACCTTCGCCTGCTGTTGGTCGAAGATGATGCTCGTCTGGGGCAGATGGTCGACGACTACCTGACGACGGCGGGCTGGCAGGTCACGCGTGCCATGAACCTGACCCAGTCCCACGCCGCGCTGGGGCTGGACGAAGCCGTGGGCCGCGGACCGGGCTTCGACGCCATGGTGCTGGACCTGATGCTGCCTGACGGTGACGGACTGGACCTGTGCCGCCGTCTGCGCAGCACCGGCAGCGACCTGCCGGTGCTCATGCTCACGGCGCGAGGCGATCCGCTCGACCGCGTCATCGGCCTGGAACTCGGCGCCGACGACTATCTGCCCAAGCCCTTCGAGCCGCGTGAACTGCTGGCGCGCCTGCGCGCCATCGTCCGCCGCCGACAGGGCGTATCCGAGCCGACGCAGGTGCTGCGCTTCGGCCGTCTCGAAGTCGACCCCGCCGCGCGCCAGGTGCGGGTCGATGGCGAAGCGCGCCAACTCACGGGCTACCAGTTCGACCTGCTGCTGGCCCTGGCGCGCCATCCCGGGCGGGTGCTGTCACGCGACTTTCTGCTTGATGCGGTGAACAACACCGACGCGCCCGAGGTCTACGACCGCTCGATCGATGTTCACATCAGCCGCATCCGCGCCGTGCTCGAAGACGACCCGCGCCACCCACGGCGCATCCTCACCCTGCGCGGCGCCGGTTACGTTTTTGCCCGCACCCAGGATGCGGCATGAATCGACCCCAAGCCGCCATGGCGGCAGCGTCCAAGCACCCTGCCCCGGCACCGTCCGCTGACATGGCGGGCGCTGCGCCCACGATGTCCCCGGCGGCGCCGGCGCCCGGGCCCGTGGCAACCTTTGCCGTGCGCACCCCGCTGTGGGCGCGTATCGGCCTGGCGCTGGCCATCGCCTTGCTGGTGCAGGCGGTAGCCTCTGCCGTGTTCATCCACTGGCTGTTCTTCTCCAATCCGCAAGAGGTGGCGCTGCGGCATGCCATGTTCCGCGCCTTCATGCATGTCTACGGCATCCAGCCCTCCCCCTGGCGGCACCTGCTGCTGTCGCCACTCACCACCACCGTGATCACGGCCCTGGTGGTTGGTGCGGTCACCTTCCCGTTGATGCGCCGACTCACGCACCGCCTGCAGCGCCTGCAACGCGGCGTACAGGCATTGGGTAACCTCGACCTGGGCGCCCGCGTCGCTGTCGAGGGACGCGACGAAGTGGCAGCGCTGGCCGTGGCCTTCAACCAGGCTGCCGGCCGCATCGAAACCCTGGTCAACAGTCACAAATCCCTGCTGGCCTACACCTCGCACGAGTTGCGCACGCCGCTTGCGCGCCTGCGCATGGCGCTGGAGACCCTGAGCCAGCCGCAATGGCCCGGCAGGACGCACGATGCCGCCATGGCCGAGGCCAGGCGTGACCTGGCGGAGCTGGACGAGCTGATCGGCACCATCCTGCTGTTCAGCCGGCTGGACGCGGGCGGCACGCGGGTTCTGGATGTGCGCGAAGTCGACCTTCTGGCCTTGGCCGCGGAGGAGGCGGCGCGCGACGACGTCGACGTCCAGGGCGACTGGGTTCGTTTCTCGGGCGACGAGCGGCTGCTGCGCCATGCCATCCGCAACCTGCTGGACAACGCGCGCAAACATGCCCCTGGCAGCCCTCCCGAGCTCCGCGTGCAGCGCACGGCGGGCGGCGCGCGCATCCGCGTCTGCGACCGCGGCCCGGGCGTCCCCATGGCGGAAGCCGAGCGCATCTTCGAACCGTTCGTGCGGCTGCACAGGCGCGGCGACGGCAGCGGCCTGGGCCTGCCGCTAGTGCGCCGCATCGCCCGGCTGCACGGCGGCGATGTGCACTATGCCCCCAATCCCGGCGGGGGCGCGTGTTTCGTGCTCGATGTTGCCGCGCTCGACAGCACCGCCACGGCGACTCCCCTGCGCGCATGAAAAAAGCCGGCTTCGAGCCGGCTTTTTTCATGCGCGGGAAGGTTGCTCACATCGGTTTCTTGATGTCGCCGCAGGCCACGTATTTCTTGATGTCGGAGGCGCTCTCATGCACGTTGATGGCCATCGGTTCCTTGAGCACGTCGTCCAGACTGACCTCAGGCAGCTTGGTCACCGACATGCCATCCACCACGTTTTGCAGCGGATACTTCGGCACGGGATTCAAGCTCGCGCATGTGCCGGGGTGGATATGGTCCGGCTGGGCCACGCCCTTGGGGCCGCCCTTGAGGTGGACGGTGACTTCGATGCCCTTGCCCATGGGCTTGATGATGGCGTAGCCGGTTTCGCCGGAATCGTTCTGCGCGGCGAGTTCGACCTTGATCTCGTGATGCATGGCGAAGGCCGCAACCGGGGTGGCGAGCAGGCCTGCCAGGGCCAAAGACATGACGATTTTGTTCATGAATTCACCTCGTGAAGTGGAGCAAAGGAGGAGCAGAGATTCTGGCGCCGGGCTCAAAAAGTCGCCGAACTCAGCTGAATTCCACATCGAGCTGTAGGGATTGGAAACATCCTTGCGAAACAACTGCGTTTGTTGCGGCCTGTCGCAACGCCCCGGCGGCCTCTGCCGCCATCTAAGATGGAGTCATGGCTCTGCAAATCTTCGGTATTCCGGTTTCCCGCGGTGTTGCCGTCGGGCGTGCCGTGCTCATGTCCTCGGCGCGGCTGGACGTGGCGCATTATTTCGTCGATCCGGGGCAGGAAGAGCAAGAGGTCGACCGCCTGCGCGCCGCGCGCCAAGCTGTGCGTGCTGAACTCGACGCCTTGCAAACCGAATTGCCGCAGGACGCCCCGGCCGAACTCTCAGCCTTCATCGACGTGCACAAGATGTTGTTGGACGATCCGCAGATCGGGCGTGAAACCGCGGTCTGGATCCGCCGACGGCGCTACAACGCGGAGTGGGCGCTCACCGCGCAGCTTGAAGTCATCGGTCGCAGCTTCGATGAAATGGACGACAGCTATCTGCGCGAGCGCAAAGCCGACGTCGAACAAGTGGTGGAACGCCTGCTGCGCGCCTTGCGCGGCACCGGCGGGCTGGCGCGTGGGATGAGCAGTGACGAGGACCTGGTGCTGGTGGCGCACGACATCTCGCCGGCCGACATGATGCAGTTCAAGCAAGGCGTGTTCCGTGGCTTCGTCACCGATGTCGGTGGCAAAACTTCGCACACCGCCATCGTCGCGCGCAGCCTGGACATTCCGGCCGTGGTCGGCGCGCGCGAAGCCAGCCGCCTGATCCGCCAGGACGACTGGGTCATCATCGATGGCGACGGTGGCCTGCTCATCGTCGATCCATCGCCCATCATTCTCGAAGACTACCGCGTGCGCAAGCAGGAGTCATCGCTTGCTCGCGAGCGCCTCAAACGCCTGAAAAACACGCCGGCGCGCACGCTCGACGGACAAATGGTGGAACTGCTGGCCAACATCGAACTGCCCGACGATTGCGACAGTGCGCTGCAGTCGGGCGCCGCCGGCGTGGGACTGTTTCGCACCGAATTCCTGTTCATGAACCGCGCCCACGACCTGCCTGGCGAGGAGGAGCAGTTCGAGGCCTATCGGCATGTGCTGCAGAGCATGCAGGGGCGCCCGGTCACCATCCGCACCATCGACATCGGTGCTGACAAGCCGCTGGACACCGAAGCGGATCACCGCGACGGCGATTTCACCCACCTCAACCCGGCTCTGGGGCTACGCGCCATTCGCTACAGCCTGTCCGACCCGGCCATGTTTCGCGTGCAGTTACGCGCCCTGCTGCGCGCCGCGTCGTTCGGGCCGCTGCGCATTCTCATCCCCATGCTGGCGCATGTCGGTGAAATTCGCCAGACCTTCGCCCTGCTCGATACGGCTCGCGCCGAGCTGACGTCCTCCGGCCAGGCCTATGGGCCGGTGGAAGTGGGGGCGATGATCGAGGTGCCCGGCGCCGTACTCATGCTGCCGCTGTTCCTCAAGTCCTTCGACTTCGTCTCGGTCGGCACCAATGACCTGGTGCAATACACCCTGGCCATCGACCGTGCCGACGAAAGCGTGGCCGCGCTCTACGACCCGCTGCATCCGGCGGTGCTGCAGCTGCTCGGCCAGACCATTGCCCAGAGCCACGCCGCCGAATCCTGGAAAGGCCGCGCCGTGCATGTGAGTGTCTGCGGCGAAATGGCCGGCGACCCCAGCCTCACCCGCCTGTTGCTGGGTCTGGGCCTGCGCAGTTTTTCCATGCATCCGGCGCAAATCCTCAGCGTCAAGCAAGAAGTTCTGCGTGCCGACTGCGCTCGACTCGCTCCCTTGGCCAAAGCCGTGCTGGCCGAGTTCGAGCCCGAAGGCCAACAGCGCGCACTGGCGGCACTCACGGCCTGAGGGCACAGCCTTTTGACCTTGTCTGAGCTCGTTTCGCCATGCACTGCCTGTCCATCGCCCGCGGTGAGCCATGACTGATTGCGCCGGCCGTCGCCAATTCCTGCGCTGCGGGCTGTGCGGGTTTTCGCTGCTGCTCGGGTCGTCGAGCGCGAGCCACGCCGCTGAAAACGAGTCCATTGCCAACCTGCCGGCGCTGGGCGACGCGGCACAGGGATTGCTGCCGCCCGCGGTGGAGACTCGGCTGGGCGAACGCATCATGGGCGACATGCGCCGCCAACCCGAATACCTGCATGACGTGTTGCTGCGCGACTATTTGCAAGCCATCGTCCAGCGTCTGACCCCGGCGGCCGACGCGACGGCCGAGCCCGATGCACCGCACCGCTTCGAGGTTTTCGTCTTGCGCGTCGCCAGCTTCAACGCCTTTTCACTGCCAGGCGGCTATGTCGGCGTGCACACCGGTTTGGTGGTGGACGCGCAGGCCGAGGCGCAACTGGCTGCGGTGTTCGCGCACGAGCTGTCGCACATCACCCAGCGTCACATCGCTCAGCGCCTGGCCCAGGCCGGCACCAACAACATCCTCTCCATCGGCTCGCTGGTGCTGGCCATCCTCGCCGGCGCCACGGGCAGTGGCCAGGCCGCAGAGGGATTGGCGCTGGGCGGACAGGCCGCCGCGGTGGATCGCGCATTGCGCTTTTCGCGCAACAACGAGCGCGACGCCGATCGCGTCGGCACCGGCATCCTGCGCGCCTCGGGCTACCCGCCCCAAGCCATGGCCAGCATGCTCGAGCGATTGCAGAACATGTCGCGCCTGGATAATGCCGACGTCTATGCCTTCCTGCAGGATCACCCACTGACCAGCGAGCGCATTGCCGATGCCCAGGCGCGCGGCGGCGACCAACCGCTGCCGCCGGACCGCAGCCTGCGCTTCTGGCTGATGAACGCCCGCGCCCGCGTGCTCACCCTGGACCGCAGCGACGCCTGGCGTCGACAGGCGCAGGAACTGGCGACCAAACCCGCCGCTTTCCCCGCCCAGCGCGCCGCATGGGCTTACGGCCAGGCGCTGGCGCTGCAAGCCATCCATCAGCACCAGGCTGCCGCGCTTGCCTTGCAGCGGGCGCAAAACGATGCCAGCGCGTTCAGCCCTGCCGAGCGCCTGCCACTCGATCTGGCACACGGCGACTGGCTGCTGTCCCAGCAGCAGGCTCAGCCCGCCCTGGCCCTGGCCCGCCAGTTGCTCCTGGTCGATCCGGCGTCGGCCGCCGCGCTGCACTTGCAGGCACGCGCCCTGCTCGCGTTGCCTGACCACGATGCCACGCGCAATTTCCTGCGCGAGCAAACCGTCCTGCATCCCCGCGACATTCAGATGTGGAAATGGCTGGCCCAGGCCTACGCCGCGACCGGGGAATTCGCAGCCCAGCACCGCGCCACCGGCGAGGCCTACGCCCTGGAAGACAACCTCGAAGGCGCCGTGCTGCAGCTCAAAATCGCCCAGCGCACGCCGGGAGCCAACTACTTCGAGGCCTCCATCATCGACGCCCGCCTGCAGGTCTTCCAAAACCGGTTGCGGCAGGACCGACAGCTCGACAAGCTCCTACCCCAATGACCTCCACTGCGCAAGCCCAGGATCCCCGCATCGACGCTCCAGCCACCCCAGCACCAGCCCTTGCCAGCTCTCATGACGCCCTGCTGGCACGAGTCCTGCTCGCGCTGGCCTTGCCATTCGTCTGGCCCTACGACCCCGGCCCCAGCGCCAAAACCGGCACCATGCTGCTGGCCGCCGGGCTTTGGAGCCTGACTCTCATGGCTGCTGCCGCCGGCGGCTGGCTCCCGCGCCTGGGCACGGCGGTGTGGGGCTTCATCGTGCTGGCCGCGGTGATCGCGGCGCAAACCCTGGCGGGCCGCCTGGCTTACCCAGGGCAAGGCTGGATGGCGGTATTGCTGTTGCTGGGGGCTGCCCTGGTGGCCGGTCTCGGACTTGGTCTGTCGCGTCAGACAGCCTGGCTGCGACTGGCCTGCATCGCTCTGCTGGCACAGGGTCTGGCGCAGGTTCTCATCGGCCTGGTGCAATTCAGTCTGTGGCAAATCCCATCGCTGGGGCCGTGGTTCAACACGCACGCGGCGTGGTTTTATCGAATCGTCAGTTTCCCCGGCGATGGCCGCGTCTACGGCAATCTGCGTCAGCCCAATCACTACGCCACAGCCGTGGCCATGGGCTTTGCCGGGCTGGCCGGGCTGGCTCCACGCCTGCGCCTGCGCACCATCTGGATCTTCAGCGTCATGCTGGCCTGGGCGTTGGTCGTCAGCGGCTCGCGCACCGGCACCGTGCATGTGTTCGTGGTTGCCCTGCTGGTGGCATTGGCCGTGCCCGGCGCCTGGCGCAACCGGCATTGGCAAGCCTTGCTGGCTGCGCCGCTGCTGTATGCGGTCTGGTGGCTGGTGCTGCACGAGGCCGATCATGTCGGCTGGATCAGCTATCTCGACGCTGTCACGCGCCAACTCGACCAGCCGGTCAACGCCCGCTCCATCATCTGGCGCAACGCCTGGCAAGTGTTCCAGATGCACCCCATCAGCGGCTGGGGCTGGGGCCAGATCGGCTGGGGCCTGGAGCAGACCACGCTGGCGGGCCGCCTGCACCCGTTGCCGCTGGACAATATCGACAACGCCCACGATCTGGTCCTGCAGTTGCTGGCCGAAACCGGGGTGGCGGGGACCTTGCCCGTGGTGGTGGCCGCACTGACCTGGCTGTGGCAGGTGGTCCAGCCCTGGCGCGCCGGGCTGGCGGGCGCGGCGCGGCGCATCGCCCTGCTGCCTGGCTTGATGGCAGTCAGTTTCATCGGTCTGCACAGCCTGGTGGAATACCCGCTCTGGTACGCATACTTCCTCCTGGCATTTGCGTTCGCTCTGGGCTGGACCGAGGGCGCGGCGGCGTCGGCGCAGCGCGTGCCGGCTCGATGGAAGCGGCCCAACCCGGGGCCTTGGCGCAGCGCCGGCATCGCCGCCGGGGTGCTGGCGCTGCTGTTCACCGTCAAGGCGACCATCGACTACGCCCGCACCGCCGAGGTCTACAGCGGCGACCCCCAGAGCAGCCTGGCCGCGCGCAGCACCGCCCTGCGCGAGGACTGGTTCTTCCTGCCGCTGGCCCAATTCACCGAGGCGGCGTCCGTGTTGCCGGCGCCTGACGCCAGCAGGGATGCATTGCTGGCCGACCTGGCGCTGCTGGATCGCTCCTCCCACGCCTGGGGCGACCCCGGGCTGTTGTCGCGCCGCATGATCGTGCTGCTGCGTCTGGGCGAAACGCAGAAGGCGCTGGACCTGGCGCATTACACCGCGCATGCCTTCTGGCGCTATGCGCCGCAGACCGCGAGCAACTTCGACGCCCTCGCCAGCGAAGCCGGGCTGCTCAACGACCCGAGCGTCACGCGCATCATGGACGTGCTGCGCAAGGCGCCGGTGCTTCGCCGCATCGTCGTGCCGCGGCAATAGCGCACGCCGATGCGGGCCGTTCAAGCGGCGTCGAGGCCCCATCTGTGCCGGCGGGCGTGGTGTTGATGCGCCAGGCCAAGCGCAGGACTGCGCGATCCGACAGCTTCGGCTTGCAGGGGATTTTGCGGCGGCGCAAAATGACTGCGCATGCAACCTGAATCGCCGTGGATAGGCTGTCCAGGCGTGTCTCGGCCCGATCTGCCTCGGGCTGTATCAGATCCTACGGAGACTGTTCTTGCTATCCCCCCGCTTGCGTCAATTGCTGGCAGATCCGGACTTTCGCGAAGGGTTTCGCGACATGCGTGCCGTCGGCCTGGGCATCAGTGCCTGGGGCCTCGTCACCGGCGTCGCCATGGTCAAGTCGGGCCTGAGCACGTGGCTGGCGCTGGTCATCAGCCTCACGGTATACGCCGGCAGCGCCCAGCTCGCCGCCCTGCCCTTGATTGCCGCCGGAGCCCCTCTGGCGCTGGTGCTGGGCGCAGCTTTTTGTGTGAACCTGCGCTTTGTCGTCTTCAGCGCGCAAATGCGCCCTTACCTGGAGCGCCTGTCGCTGCTCAAGCGCGTGGCCTATGGCTACCTGATCGGCGATGTGAACCTGGTGATCATGCTGCGCCGCCACCCCGTGGCCCTCGGCACTCCGGAACAGACGCGTTATTTCCTCGGCGGCGGCACCGTCAACTGGCTGTTCTGGCAGGTGCCGTCGATTGCCGGCATTTTTCTCGCCAACCTGTTCCCTGATTCATGGGGCGTGGGGTTTGCGGGCACCCTGGCCCTGTTGGCCATCGTGCTCGGGTTGATGGCCAACCGGGCCGTGGCCGGAGTCATCGTGCTGGCTTCCGCCCTCAGCACCGCACTGTTCTGGTTGCCCGTCAAACTCAATCTCGTCCTGGCCATTGCGCTGGCGCTGGTGGTCGGCATGAGCTGGGACGCCTGGAGCCAGCGCCGCACCGGCCTGGCGATGTAAATCCGCACAGCCTTCAACCTTCATGCATCTCGAAGCCGAAATCGCCCTGGTGGCGGGCCTGACCGCCGTGACCATCGTCACGCGCGCCATGTTTCTGTTCCCGCACAAGGCCTGGAATCTACCCTCGCGCCTGCGGCTCGCCCTGCGCTACGCACCGGCTGCCGCCCTGGCCGCGGTGGTGGCACCGGAGTTGTTGCTGACGACCGATCTCGGACCCTCCTGGGTCAAGCTCGGCGCCGCGGTCGTTGCCAGCGGCTACTACTTGTGGCGCCGCGGCATCCTCGGCACCATCGTCAGCGGCATGGCGGTGTATTGGATCTTGATCGGACTGCGCGCCTGGCTGGGTTGACCCGGGCACGACGTCGGCGCCAGGTTGGCGCATCGCGCTCCGACTTCAGACGACTGAAGAGTGCCCTGGAAACTGCGTTTGTCCCACATCCGGGTTGGCGCAGATCACCCAACGGTTCTTGCCGCTGCGTTTGGCCGAATACATGGCGTCGTCAGCACGCTGCAGCAACTCGAAGTTGTTGCGCGCGTGTTGCGGCACCATGGCCACACCGACGCTGGCGGTGACCTGCGTGTGTGGATGCAGGCCGAGGGACGCATCGCGCACGGCGCACACCAGTTTTTCGGCCAGCACGCCGGCGTCACGATCGCTGCGCAGCAGCGCCACGACGACGAATTCATCGCCACCGAGGCGGCCGACGACGTCGTCGCCACGCACGCTGGCGGCCAGTGCCTTGGCCACATGCATCAGCAGTCGGTCGCCCTCGTGGTGGCCGAGGCTGTCGTTCACCGGCTTGAATCCGTCCAGGTCGATGAAGCACACCGCCAACAACTCGCCAGGCCGGCGACGCTCCAAGGCGACATCCAGCCGGCGCATGATGGCGCGGCGGCTGAGCACGCCGGTCAGTGCGTCGTGCTCGGCCTCGCGCTGCAGGCGCGCATGGCGGCGCACCTGATCGGTGACATCGCGCACGAAACACAGCAGCGAAACCATGCTGCCGGCGTCGTCGCGCAGGGCTGACAATGTCCATTCGCTCCAGATCCGATGCCCATCGGGCAAATGGTGCGGCCGCTGCACCACGGAGGATTGCAACTCGCCCTGCCGGATGCGCCGCAGCGTGTCATGCCATTGCGGCAGGTTTTCAGGCGCCACGCCACGATCGAGGCAGTCCAGCCGCAAGCTCTGGCTGGCGGTGTAGCCGAGGATCTGCTCGGCCGAGCGCGACCAGCGTGTGACGCGCAGAGCGCCATCGGTTTCGACCACGCCCCACGGGGCATTGAGCATGTGCTGCTCCAGCAGCCAGTTCGATCGGCGCAGTGATTCGGCCAGTACGACATCGTTGTGGATATCGAACGCCACGGTGTAGACGGCCGTCACCTCCCCCTGGGCGGTAAGTTCGGGAAAGACCTGGACCCGGCCCCAGCGCGGCGGCTGCAAGTGGGTCAAGAGGCGCTCATACTCGGCTGGCTGGCCCTGGAAGGCCCGTGAGAAGGCGTTCTGGGCACGCTCCCAGGCCTCGACGCCATAAAGCTCGGCCAGGGTTCTGCCGAGCAAAGCCTGCGCCTGCAAGCGGGCCCAGCGCAGGTAAGGCGGATTGCAGAAGGTCAGACGCGATTGCGCATCCCAGCGGCCGATGGGAAGGTCGACGGCCTCGAGCAGGCGGCGGACCGCGGCCGAATCGGTGAGATCGTCCAGTGGAAAGGTCGTGTCCATGCCGGACTCACAGGCGCGTGCGGCAAGCCCCACGATCAGGGAGTGGCAGTCTGCGACTCCACCACTGCTTGATCCAACCCTGTCGCCCCATACCGTCCCCTTGGCCTCGCATCGTCGCGCCTGGATCTCGTGGCCCGGTGCGCGTGGGTGAAGCATACGTCCAGATTCAGACTGTTTTGTGCGGAACGACCCTGATGCAGGCCTACACTAGTGTTCAATTGTTCCTGTTTTTGCAGTATTTTTTGCCTGCCGCTTACCTGCTTGTGCTCTGCCTGTCCAAGCGCCGCCTTCCACCGATCCCCACATTTCCATTCCATGTCCCGTGCAACCAAAATCGTGGCCACCATCGGCCCGGCCAGTTCTTCACCCGAAGTCCTCGAACGCATCATCCGCGCCGGGGTCGATGTGGTTCGGCTCAATTTTTCCCATGGCAAGGCGCAAGACCATATCGACCGCGCCGTCCTGGTGCGTGACACGGCCAAGCGCTGCGGCCGTGAGGTCGCCATCATGGCCGATCTGCAAGGGCCGAAAATCCGCGTCGGTAAATTCGCCGACGGCAAGATCATGCTGGAAAAAGGCAGCCGATTCACCCTGGACGCGGCCTGCGAACTGGGCAATGTGGAGATCGCCGGGCTGGACTACAAGGATCTTCCCGGCGACGTGAAACAGGGCGACCGCCTGCTGCTCAACGATGGCCTGATCGTGCTTGCGGTCGACGCCGTGGAAGGCTCGAAGATCATCACCACGGTGGTCATCGGCGGCGAACTGTCGAACAACAAAGGCATCAACAAGCAGGGTGGCGGCCTATCGGCGCCGGCCCTCACGGCCAAGGACATGGAGGATATCCGTACCGCGATGGCTTTCCAGGCCGACTATCTGGCCGTGTCGTTCCCGAAGAACGCCACCGACATGGAACTGGCGCGGCAGTTGGCGAATGTGGCCGGTGCGGCCCATGGCCACAAACCGGCGCTCATCGCCAAGATCGAGCGTGCCGAGGCCATTCCGGCGCTGGCCGACATCCTGAAGGCGTCCGACGGCATCATGGTGGCTCGCGGAGACCTGGCCGTCGAGGTGGGCAACGCTGCCGTTCCGGCATTGCAAAAACGCATGATCCGCATGGCCCGCGACATGGATCGCGTGGTGATCACCGCGACGCAGATGATGGAGTCGATGATCACCAATGCCGTGCCGACCCGCGCCGAAGTGTCGGACGTGGCCAACGCCGTGCTCGATGGCACGGACGCGGTCATGCTCTCAGCGGAAACCGCCGCCGGCAAATACCCGGTTGAAACGGTGGAAGCCATGGCCAGCATCTGCGTCGAAGCCGAGCGCTTCGAGGAAATGAAACTCGAGCGCGACTTCGTCGACAAGAGCTTCACGCGCATCGACCATTCCATCGCCATGGCGGCGCTGTTCACGGCACACCATCTCGG
>DAIAZB010000119.1 GCA_027443745.1 Thiomonas sp.
CTCGAAGCCGGCGAGCTGCTCTCGGCGGTCGCCCTGGCTTTTGGCATACCCTGCGACGGCATGAGCAAGGCCAAGCTGCTGGTCACGCTGGAGGCTTATCTCGCCTCGCTGGCCACGTCCAATCGCCGCGCCCTGCTCATCATCGACGAAGCGCAGAACCTGGGGCCGGCCGCCATCGAGGAGCTGCGCATGTTGTCGAATTTCCAGTTCGGCAACCGTGCCCTGCTGCAAAGTTTTCTGGTCGGACAGCCCGAATTGCGCGACATCCTGCGCCTGCCGCAAATGGAGCAACTGCGCCAGCGCGTGATCGCCAGTTGTCACCTCGGCCCGATGGACGAAGCCGAAACGCGTGCCTACATCGAACACCGTCTGCGCCACGTCGGCTGGAATAATCGTCCCGCGTTCACCGACGGCGCCTTTGTCGCCGTCTACCACTGGTCGGGCGGGGTGCCACGGCGCATCAATATGCTGTGCAGCCGCCTGCTGCTGTCGGCCTTCCTGGAAAGCCAGGAGATGATCGACGCTGCGCGGGTGGACCGCGTCGCCAGTGAAATCCGTGCCGAACTCAGTGGCACGGATCCGACCGCGCCGCCCGCCGCGGCATCTGACAAACCAGCATCCGCCACACAGGCGACCTTCACCCAGCCACCGCAGGCCACGGCCAGCGCCTTGAAGGCGGATAGCCACCCTTCCATCACCACGCCGCCGACGCGCGAGGGCCTCGCCGAACCGCATGGGCACGTCGCGTCGCGCGTCCCGGCCCGGATCACGGCGGCTTCGGGGGCTGATCTCGACCTGAACTTGCCATGCTCGCCTCCAGCCGAAGCCGGCCATGGCATGCCGGGGCCGCTGCTCTGCGTCGCGGCGTCGCAGGCCGGAGTGGTGGTCATGAGCGCGCTGCAGCGCGCATTCGCGCAGCGCGAAGATCTGCCGCGGACGCTGTCGGTGCAGATCCTCGCGCAAGATGCCATCGACGACCCCGAGTTGGCCGCGCGCAATGCCGCCGATCTCGGTCTGCCCTTCACCGACTTCATCCTGGAGCTGCGGGCGCAGACCGTGGCCGGCCGCCTGGCCGAGGTCATGGCCACGTTCGCCGGCCTGCTCGATCAGCAGCGACCCAGCGCCGTCATCCTGAGCGGTGACGAAGCTGCGACGGTGGTTTGCGCCGTCGCCGCCAGCCAGATCGGGGTTCCGGTGGTGCGGGTCGATGCCGGCTTGCGCCATGGCGACCGTGCCGCGCTTCGTGAAACCAATCGCGTGCTCATCGACCACGCCTCCAGCCTGCTCTGCGCCGGTGAACGCACCGCCCTGGTACGCCTGCAGGCCGAAGGCATTCCCGCCAACCGCGTGCACATGACCGGCAATCCCTGGATCGACGCCATGCTCCATGCCATGCCGCGCAGCGTGCCCGCCGACCAGACCGTCAAGAGCCATGGCGTTCCGAGCGACATCTTGACCCATCCCAGAGGCTATGCCCTGGTCTGGCTCGAGCATGCGCTGGAGGGTGACGGCACGAAAGTCCTGGCCGATCTGGACTCGGCCCTGCGTCGCATCAGCAAGACCATCGCTCTGATCTGGCCCATGCCGGTGGCGCTGCAAGCAGTCTTGCATGCGAGCCGGCCGAGCGCCGAGTCCCAGACCGCGACCATTGCCACGTTGTCCTCGCTGAGCTATCTGGAAATGCTGGGCCTGATGCGCGAGGCCACCTGCGTGCTCACCGACAGCGGCTGGCTGCAGGACCAGTCCGCAGCGCTGGGCATTCCCTGCCTGACGTTGGCGACACAAAGCGAACGCCTGGCCTCGATCCAGGGCGGCACCAACGTCCTGGTGGGCGGCAGCATTCGCCGCATTTTTCGCGAGATGTCCGAAATTCTCGATTCGGGCGA
>DAIAZB010000120.1 GCA_027443745.1 Thiomonas sp.
GGTGCAGGCGCTGCTGGCCGAGGAAGGCTGGCATGACGAGCTGCCGCCGGTGCATCGCTTGCAGCTGACGCCGTGGCAGCAGTGGGTGTTCTGGGGGTTGCGCATCTACGTGGTGGTGATGTGCGTCATTGTGCTGTGGGCGTTCACCGCCGGCGTGCACGCCTGAGAGTGGTCGGCATGCCAGTACGACGCGGGCACGCGCTTCGTTGACCCCGCCCGACAATCACTCATGATGCCCTAGCCTGATGATCATCTGCGACCACATCGGCTCGATATTTTCCTCAATTCATACTGTAAGTAAGCATGTCTCGCATCATTAGCTCCCCCTCGACCATTTGGACGGCACTGCTCGCGGCGCTGCTATTCGGTGCGAGCACGCCATTGACCAAGCAACTCCTGCACGATCTGTCGCCGATCCCGTTGGCCTGGCTGCTTTACCTCGGGAGTGGTGTCGGTCTGGGGCTGATCCGGCTGATGCGCGATCGCGGCTGACGTAGCCCGTCCCTGTCCAGGCACGAGTGGCTCTGGCTTCTGCTCGCGATCGGCTTTGGTGGGGTGCTCGGTCCGCCGGCGCTGATGCTTGGACTCACGACGACCTCGGCGGCATCGGCGTCACTGTTGCTGAATCTGGAGGCGGTGCTGACGGCTGTGCTGGCATGGGTCGTGTTCCGCGAGAACACGGATCGTCGTGTTGTGCTGGGGATGGCGCTGATTGTCGCTGGCGCCGTGCTCTTGGCCTGGCTCTTCTCATGGAACAAGCGGTCTGGGTTGGGGTGCGTGGTGAATCGCGGGCGCCTGTCTATGTTGTGCGCTGGACAACAATTTCACCTGCAAGGTGTCGGCCTCCGACGCCCTGTTCCTGACCGGACTCAAGGGAACTGTGGCTAGCGTGGTCAACACCGGAATCGCTCTCATGCTCGGCGCGCGCGTGCCTGCGGTTCCTGTGATCAGCGCGGCGATGGTGGTCGGGTTGTTCGAGTACAGTATCAGCCTAGTGTTGTTCGTGCTTACCCTACGCGATCTGGGCTCGACGCGCACCAGCGCGTATTTTTCAACGGCGCCGTTCATGGGTGCAGCGATCGCGATCCTAGCCGTCGGCGACCATGCCTCGCCGACGTTCTGGATGGCGGCGGTGTTATGGGCGCGGGCGTATGGCTCCACCTGACCGAGCACCACGAGCACCTGAACCCCCAAGAAGCGATATCCCACACCCATCGCCATGTGCACGATGCGCATCACCAGCATGCACACGATTTCGAATTGGATGGTCATGAACCGCATGCGCACCCGGACACCCACTGGGGCAATCTTTCGGAAGGTGCAATGGCTCTTTCGATCGGCAGGCATGCGCCTAGCTCGATTGCACCCAGGTCAGCTCAATGTCGTCCTTCACCACGTCATCGACTTCTTCCACCGGAATGCCGAGCAGTTCATTGATGTGGCCGTGGCGCATGCCGAAGAAGAGGCCGTTACGTCGGTAGGTGGCGCTCCAGGTGATACGGTCGACGTTGGCATGGTTGTACTCACCTTCATAAGTGAAACCATTGGTGGTCTTGCCGGAAACGCTGGTCATGATGGTTGCCTTTGGAATGATGTCGTGGTCCAGCATGCTCCTTTATTGGGCCGCGTGGGGAGGGCGCGCACTTGGGGGCGTGCACGAATCGATTCGGCGCAGCGCAACGGGATGAGATGCGGCCGCCGTGCGAGTTGAGCGGCATGCGATCGGATGCGATGGACTCTTGATGAGCACCGCAGGGAACGGTGCGGGCTGTTAGCGTTTGCCGGGCTCGGGCTCGGGCTCGTAAGGCGTGGCGCCATCGTCGTCCATGCGATCGACATCCTGGGCGTGGTGATCGATTTCACGCCGTTCGGCGGGGTCCGTCTTGGGCGTAGGTGGGGCAAAGCCGCTCGTCTGCGGTGCCCATGGCCATGCCACCGACGGATGATGCCGCAGAGACCAGTGATCGTACTGCTCGACATCGGTTGCGGCGGGATGCGGTTCAAAGCTGAGCTTGTGGGGGAAGAAGTACAGCGCGTTCGTCTGGTTGAGGGCGTACATGGTGATTGCCTTTGAGTGTGAACTTGTCTGCGACAAGACATAAGCGGGTGCTGGCCCGCGGCTCCGACACGGTCGGAGGGAACTCAGTGGCGTCGAAAGATGAAACGTAGTCTGAGGCGTCCGGAACGAACCCGCAGGCGCTCCGGTGTACAAGCAACATGCGCTTGCCGCTGTTACACGGCTGTGATGCGCGATCGCGCCATCGGTGGCTATCGCTATTCGTTGCTCACCGTGTGCCTTGGCGTCCATGTGCACGGTTGCGGTTACAGCCAGCTAACAGCGGACGGCGCATAGTGATTGCGCTGGCAGTAATTGGCTTGCCGCCCGACAGCCCCGGTATGCGGCTGAGGCCAACACCATGAACACGCATCTCGAAATTCGCCCGCATCCGCCCTGGTATGTGCGCAGCTGGGTCGCGCGCCTGCACCGCCTGCTCAGGCAATCTGAAGCGGAGGCAACGCGCGTCACCGCCGTACCGACGAGCCTGCGGCAGCGACTACTGGCCGCGCAGGACCAGAAGAAG
>DAIAZB010000121.1 GCA_027443745.1 Thiomonas sp.
ATGGCAATCATGGGCGTCACTGCCGCGAAGGTCATGCCCATCATCACCGGCATGCGGATGCCGAGCCAGGGCGTGAGGCCGAGGGACGGGATGATGCTGGTGATGCCGCAAATGAACAGGTCCGCCGTGATCAACAACGCAATCTGTTCCGCCGGCAGTTTCAGCGCCGAACCGATGATGAGCGGCACGGCCACCGCGCCGGCGTACATCACCAGCACATGCTGGATGCCCAGCGCCGCGAGCTTTCCGGCGGGCAGCACCGCATCCACCGGATGGGGCTCGCCGGGCGTCGAGTGTGAAAGGGATGCAGCAGCCATGGTTGTCTCCTTGGAATCGTTGTCGAATAAAAGATGTGGAATCAGGGGGCGGTCAGGGCTTGGCGCCAGCCTTCACCCATTGCCCGATCTGGGCGCGTTCCAACTCGATGATCTGCGTGGCGTTGTTCAGCGGCATGGCACGCGTCACCACCACCTGCTGGTAGATGTCCTGCGCATGGCTGACGATGCCTTGTGCCGAATCGAGCCTGACGCCTTTTTGCGCGCCGGCTCCGGCATGGCAGAGAATGCAGCGCTGCTGCACGATGTGCTGCACCATGGCGAAACTCACCGGCTTGGCCGCGGCCAGCACCGGTTGGGGCTTGGGTGCCAGGGCGATCGCCACGGCCAGGATGATGACCACCGCCACACCCCAGTACGGCCACTTCCACGTGCCCTTGTGCTTGAGCACGAAGAACTGGCGGATGAGCGCGCCGGCCAACATCATCAGCACCAGCACGACCCAGTTGTTCTTCGCGTCGTAAACGAAGCTGTAGTGGTTCGACAGCATGGCGAACACCACCGGCAACGTGAAATAGGTGTTGTGCACACTGCGCTGCTTGCCGCGCTTGCCGTCCATCGGATCGGGCGTGTGGCCGGCGCGCATCGCCGCCACGACGCGGCGCTGGCCGGGGATGATCCAGAAGAACACATTGGCGCTCATCATCGTCGCCAGCATGGCGCCGGTGACGAGAAAGGCGGCACGCCCGGCGAACAGATGGCAGGCCGCCCAGGCGGCAATCACCACATACAACGCGACCAGTGCACCGACGGTGCGATCACCGTTCGCACCCTGGCCGAACAGGCGGCAAATGCCGTCGTAGACCAGCCAGCCCACCACCAGAAAGCCCAGCAGCGCCAAGCCTGCAAGCGCCGGGGAAGGCCATGCGTACACCTGCGGATCAACGATGAAGATTCCGGCGTGATAGAGATAGAGCACCGACAGCAGCGCAAAGCCCGACAGCCAGGTGGTGTAGCTCTCCCAATAAAACCAATGCAGATGCTGCGGCAGATCCCTGGGAGCCACCACATACTTCTGCGGGTTGTAGAAGCCGCCACCGTGCACCGCCCACAACTCGCCGTCCACGCCCTTGGCCTTCAGATCAGGGGCTTTCGGCGGTTCGAGGCTGTTGTCCAGCCAGACGAAGTAAAACGACGAGCCGATCCAGGCGATGGCCGCGATCACATGCAGCCAGCGCAGCAGCAGATCGGCCCAGTTCATCGCGTAGGGCAGGAGGGTAGCGAGCAAGTCGTTCATCATGGTTCCTTCCAACAATCACATGAAAACGACTTCCGCCACGGCAGGCTCTGCAAAAGTCTTCTCGCTCGCGTGCCGTGGGTCCCAACGGCGGTCATGCTCTGCTGCGAGCTGCGTTCAGGTCGGTGCGGGGGTTGCCGCACCGGTCTTGGTGACCAGGTCCACGATCCCCGCTTTCATGATCGCGCCACATCAC
>DAIAZB010000122.1 GCA_027443745.1 Thiomonas sp.
CGCGTGGCGCACGAGATCGACGGCCTCGGCATCGCGGTGGACAAGACCGCCGGCGAGCGCGAGCGCGAAGCCTGGACCTGGCTGATGCAGCGCATCGCCGCCTACCGGGCGCAGCATGACGCCGCGGAGACCACGCTATGAAGTCCGTCGGCTGGCTGGCCAGCGTCACCAGTGTCAACGAAGCGCGCCTCGCGCTTGCGGCTGGGGCCGACATCCTCGACGCCAAGAATCCGCAGGCAGGCGCACTCGGGGCGCTGCCGATGCAGGCCGTGCTGGGCATCGTCGGGGTTGCCGGTGAGCGCGCCACGATCTCGCGTCCAGGCGTGGGCGAGGTCGCGAGGCAGAGCCACACGCGGGTCAGCGCCACATTGGGCGATCTGACGGCGATGGATCCGCTGGTGCTGCGCGCCGCCGCGCTGGACATGGCGGCCACGGGGGTGGATCTGGTCAAGATCGGCCTGTTCCCCGCCGCCACGCTGGGCGCCTGCATCGACGGCATGGCCGCGATCAGCGCGCGCCACAAGCTGGTGGGCGTGGTGTTGGCCGATCGACTCCTGCACGACCGACACCGGTACGCCGTCGAGACCCTCGTCCCGCGCCTGGCGGCCGCCGGCTGGTATGGCGTGATGCTGGACACCGCCGACAAGCACACCGGCGGCCTGCTGCGCCATCGCGATGCCCGGCAACTCGCCAGCTTCGTCGCCCTGGCGCACCGGCATGGGCTGCATTGCGGCCTGGCCGGCTCGCTGCGCGTGGCCGACATTCCCGCGCTGCGCGCCATCGGGCCCAACCTGCTCGGCTTTCGCGGTGCGCTGTGCCATGCCGCGCAGCGCACCGCGGGCATCCATCCGCAAAGCCTGGCCGCGGTGGCACGGGCGATGCGCAGCGAACCGGCTCCGGCTGCCCTGCCGGTGCGCGGCCACGGCATGCCGCCTGGCATCGCCATCCAGGCCCGTGAGGACCTGCATCGAGGAGATTCATCATGAACCCGCATCGTCGCACGATCATGCAACTGAGCGCCCACGCGGGCGCCGCCGGCCTGCTCGCCAGCTCCGGCCTGCTGCCGGCGCGAGCCCTGGCCTCCAACGCACCCGGCTGGAACGAGGCCCTGTTCAAGGCCACCAGGCTGGAGGACATCGCCCGGCTGCTGGGCCTGAGCTTGCGCGAGAGTCAGGGGGTCGGCGTGGTCGGCCCCAACATCGCCGAGATCGGCGCGGCGGTGCCGGTGGAGGTGAAGGCAAGTGCCGCAGGGGTCGACATGCTGGGCATTGCCGTGCCGAAAAACCCGGTGGCTCTGGTCGCGCTTTTTGACCTCGAACCGGGTGCCCTGCCCAAGGTGGCCACACGCATCAAGATGGCCCAGAGTTCCCATGTCTACGCCCTGGCGCGCGTCGGCAAGGAGCTGCTCTTCAGTCGAACCTTCATCAAGGTCACGGTGGGCGGCTGCGGCTGATGCCGTGACCTCGACCCCATCGCGACGACCGAGCAAGGAGAGTCATCATGACCCTGATCGCCATGCGCATGCGCGCCTTCCTGCAGGGCGACGATGTCGTCGTGCGCGCGCTGATGTTCCACGACGAAGACACCGGCCTGGTGACGAGCCCCTACGGCGACGTCATTCCCGCCCATTACATCCAGACCGTGCGCTGCAGCCACAACGACAAGCTGGTGATGCGCTGCGACTGGGGCATCGCCATTTCCAAGAACCCCTACATCGAGTTCAGCTTCAAGGGCGGCAAGCGCGGCGACCGCGTCACCGTGAGCTGGCTCGACAATCTGGGCGAAACGCAAAGCGGCAGCACCACGGTGCGTTGAACCGGGGTGGAACGCCGCGCCAGGGCGAAAGCCGGCGGCGAGGTCGATGTAACTCTTTGTTAATGCGCGTCAGTCCGACGTGGCTGGCACGACTCATCCGCAACCCGCTGCGAGATCGGCTCGCAGGCCGGGACAACCGGCAGGGTTTGCGGAGACATCATGGCCAGGCGTTTGACGAGCATTGCGGGCGGAACCCTCGGCGGCATCGCGCTTGCCGGCTTGTGCGCGGCGCTGGCACCCCAGGTGCAGGCAGCCGCCTACGGCCAGACCAGTCCGGCACATCGCGTCGCGCTGGTCGAGCTCTACACCTCGGAGGGCTGCAGCAGTTGCCCGCCGGCGGACCGCTGGCTGGCGCGCGAGGTGGCCGATCCGGCACAGGCCGGGCGCAGCGTGGCGCTGGCCCTGCATGTGGGCTATTGGGACAGCCTGGGCTGGAAGGATGTTTTCGCGCAGCCTGCCTTTGCGTTGCGGCAAAACCAGCTCGCGGCCCTGGCCCATGCGCAACTGGTCTACACCCCCGAGGTGTTCGTGAACGG